>CANBQQ010000081.1 GCA_947371715.1 Flavipsychrobacter stenotrophus | reverse complement strand
ACCGAATCTGCACGCCTGTATAATTTACTGAAGCAACCCAACGCAGAATCTTACATTCGCGCAAAAATTGAAAGTACATGAAGAAAGTATTGAGTATGTGCCTTTTGGCAATGTTGGCAACTGGTTCTGAGGCGCAAACGGTAAAAGGTATGTTGAGAAGGGGAGCAGGCCGTGCAGCAGATAAGGCTATTGATGTAGCTGTAGATAAGGGCATTGAAAAGCTAAGTGGCAATGATGACCAGGGCGCCAGCACTCAAAAGCGTGCAGGCCAAATAGTGTTTTCAGGCAGTTTGGATAATCTTAAAAAGGATGCCGAAATAGAAAGCGGCTTTTCGGAGAGTTTTGCGTTAGATGCGCCTATATACTTCCGCGCATATTATGCATACCCGCTGACAAGTGCTGTACGAAAGGTGTCAAATACAGGTAAATCAGTAGCTACGGAACATGGCCGTTTTAAGGTGAGGTTTCTTGTTGATGCAGGTGAACAATATGTAGGATTGATGCAGCAGGACGCTATGGACGAAGACCAGAAACAAACCTGGACGACATTTAAAGGCGCATTGCAGCCAGCGGCAGCAGGAAATTACCTTTTGCAGGATGTGTACAAAAGTTTCTTAGCTGAGTACAGTGGTAAGCTGGCCAATGGTAATCATACAATAACTATGCAGCTGATACCCTATACAGACTATCCATCGCAGAGAGAGGGTGGTGTAGTAGCTAGCGGCACATTTACGCTTGTGGGAAAGAAAATTGAAAAAGCTGTATCCGCATCGAAGGCTACAGCAAAAACTGCTCCTGCAGCACAGCAACAATCAAGCGTAGATCCAAGGGAGGCTTTCCTGAATGTAAGCTATAAACTGGATGGACGTAAGATGACCGTGCTGGTCGATGAGAACGGCACAGCAAAGCCTATGTTTATGGAGACGACTAGTTCGACGTTTACTTCAGACGAGTATAAAATATTCGCATTAGACGGCAAGAAGCTCATAGCTACTTATAAGGTAGGTCGCGACGTTAACAAGATCACCATGATCATTAATGCCGATAAGAATAAGAAGCAGGAGTTTGACCTCACAACCTACCTGGACAGGTGCAGCAGCAGCCTGGAGAAAGATGCAGTAAAGCGTAAGCATCCGGTTTACTGGTTGTATAAGAATGGCTACGCCAAATAGTACAACTGAAATATCAGTTACATAGAAAGGGCTTTTATCTATCTCTTGGTCTTAAGACAACGAAGGGTAAAAGCCCTTTTTGATTTTAATATTTGCTTGTGCAAATATTTTCAATTTGGTCGCAATACCAAAATAACTCCGCACATTTGCACCTGCGAAGTAATACCATGAACAACAAACCAGTTTCCGATAAATTAATGCTTATTGCCATTGTTGTAAGTATGTTCTTATGGGGATTGGGTTGGCCATCGGCCAAAGTTCTTACCCACTATGCATCGGTTGTTAACCTTGGTGTTTACCGGTATATCATTGTCGTAGCTTCTCTTTTTCTGTTACTCATCTTTTCCCGTCAGCGGCTCACCATAAAGAAAGCGGGTATTCCTTTCGTTCTTGCCGCAGGTGTGTTGCTGGCAGCATATAGTTACCTTTTCTTTATGGGGCTTAAAAATGGATCTCCGGGTGCGGGAGGTGTATTAGTGACAACGCTTAACCCTATAATGGCTTATGTGCTGGGTGCTTTGATCGACAGAAAATTGCCGTCAAAGAATGAGGCAATAGGGTTAGCGCTTGGTGGTCTTGCAGGTGTTATTTTATTACGACTGTGGAGCAGTACCTCCATCCTGGACAGTGGTAATATTTATTTTCTTTTTTCCGCTGTATTGTGGGCCGCCATGAGCAAGTTCACATCAAAAGGAACACGTTATGGAACGTCAACAGGGTTTAGCTTGTGGCAGTATGTGATAACATTGGCCTGTCTGTTACCATTGGTCGATTTTAATGAGTTTAGCGCGGTGCTAAGTATCAGCTACCATGCCTTCTGGTTCAATCTTTTCTTTGGTGCAATAATGGTTACAACTGTAGCTACTACCATGTATTTTTATGCTACAACCCGCCTTGGCGCAGAGAAGGCAAGTAGTTTTATTTTCCTTGTGCCGCTGGCTGCGGCGGTTTCTTCCTGGCTGTTCCTTGGTGAGCACATCTTGATTCATACAATTATCGGCGGTGTACTTGGCATGGCTGCGGTGTACATGATCAACAGGAAACCGAAAATCGTTGGCCAATAGTGCCCGATGTTAAATTTTTAGTTAGCATCACATTTATGATTTTGGTCATTTATTTAGGTGGTAGTACATTCTAATTTCGTTTAATAATAGAATGTGCTTTTGCTAACTGATAAATGACCACCGGTAATGAAAACAATCGTAGTTCCTGTAGATTTTTCCGCCGCATCTGAGAATGCTGCATTGTATGCCACTGATCTGGCTCAGACCATAAACGCCAAAATTGTACTGATGCATTGTGTTGCTCTTCCGGTAACAATATCGGAGGTGCCATTGCCCAATGGCATGTTGCAGGAGATGACCGAAGAAGCCGAACAGAATATGATAACGCTTCGTAATCGCCTTATTGTTCGTTGCGACTATAAGTTGTTTATATCTACCAGCGTCATTATGGGTTATGTAATGAGCGAACTGAAAGATATTGTTGCTGAAATGGACGTATTTGCAGTGGTGATGGGCAGTCATGGGTTAGGAAACAGTGATGTGTTTATGTTTGGTAGTACTGCTGTATCTGCTATGCATGATCTTCCCTGCAAAGTTCTTCTGATTCCCGAACATGTCTCATTCAGGCAGCTTAATAGAATTGGCTTGTGCTCAGATATGATTGACGTGAACCGGCAGTTGCCATTTGAAGGGATAAAAGATGTTGTTGGTCTGTTTTGTGCGCATCTGGACATACTGTATGTAAATACAAAGGGGGCAGATATGCCGGGTAGTGTTTTATCTGAATCAAAGATGCTACAGGATCAGCTTATGGACATTCATCCTGATTTTCATTTTGTCGATAATAACAGCATCGACATGGCTGTTACCACTTTTGTGAAAGACAATAATATTGACATGTTGATGGTGATCCCAAAGAAGCATGGTTTCATCGGATCCATATTTCACAAGAGCATTTCTAAAGACATTGCACAACACCTGCAGCTGCCAATACTGATTCTTCATTGACCACCGGCATTTGTTTTATACCCATCTATTGCATTTTTGACTTAAAACTACATAAGTATGGCAGATGGAAAGCAAATCACTAACGTTTACAAGCTGCTATCAACAATTGAAGAAAGCCTGGACCGGATAAAAGCGATGCCCGATAGCGAAGCAATTCACACAATGAGGGTTTCATTTAAGCAGTTGCGTGCGTTATTGAGGGTTAGTGGGCACTACATCGTATTGAAAAAGAAGCGTGTGTTTAAGCACTTCAAAAAGGTGTACTGTGCCGCGGGTGCAGTTCGAGACATTGATATTTACACCGGCGCTTTACAACAATATTTTACTGCTGTCACAATTCATATTTGGAAAGAAAGGCAATCCGGATATACAACACATTTGCAAAATGAGTTACAGCTGGCTATTGCAGCGTTTGATATTGGTAAATTCACCGGGGTAATTACCCATACTATGAAGCACGATGTAGGACAGTCGGAACTGCGGGAATTTATATGGCAGGAGATAAACTCAGTAGCTCAAGAGCTTGGTAAACCTCTGTCTGATGCTGCTGTTCACGAAATCAGAAAGCACTATAAGGACATTTTGTACGCACTACCATATCTTAGAAAGAACGGACATAACAAGGAGTTGCGACGCAAAAAGAAAGAAGTAACTGCAATGGCTATCCGGTTAGGGGAGTATGTAGATACCTGCACGAAACTCATTCAATTGAAAAGAGATCTTGCAGAAGACTTGCCTGCAGAAACAATATTCATACTGGAAAAAACACAGATAGATTGGTTGCTGCTTAAACACAGACAGAAGGATAAACTAACAAAGAAATTATCTAATGCACATATTATGGATTAGTTTTTCGCTAATGCGGTCATCAATGCCTCTGCAATGATCATGTCTTCCTGAGTTGTTACTTTAAGATTGCCTTTTTCTCCCTCAACAAGGAAAATTTCCTTTCCCCAGGTTTCCACTACAGTTGCCTCATCTGTAAAATCTGCCGAATACGATTGCTGAAATGCAGGCATGATCACCTCAGTTTTGAAGGTTTGTGGTGTTTGAATAATGCGCATATGGTCGCGGTTTACCGGACTGGAATCTTCTCCATCAACTATTCTCATGCTGTCGGCCACAGGTATGGCAGGTATAGCACTCCCTTTTATAAGTGCCTGCTCAAAGCATCTTTTAATAAGTGTCGGTGTTACCATTGGCCTTGCGCCATCATGCACAAAAACTATCCCTTCTCCGTCTATGGCTTTTAGGCCGTTCTGCACACTATGGAAGCGAGTCTCCCCACCACTTAATATAATAGCATCGATAGGGTCAGGCAGTGCGCTCAATATCATTTGTGCATAACTGAGCTGATCAGCAGGCAATACAATAATGATTTGAATGTCGGCGAAGGCATTCATAAATGCCATAACAGAATGAGCCAACACCGGCTTGCCATTCAGCGGGAGGAATTGTTTAGGTAGTGCGCTACCCATTCTCATACCTTTTCCGCCTGCCACCAATACAGCAAATTTCTTTATCTCATTCATACTTACTATTTTAACAGCCGGATTCGATCTATTCGTTCCACTAATCGAACACAAAAAAACGGTTTTCTTATGTCAATTCAAAAGTATGTACTGGCTTTGGCTACATGCGTCACTGCATTATCAGCATCTATTAAGGCTGAAGGGCAAATAGTAACTACTACTGATTATGTAAAACAAGCGAATGTAAAGGTGTTTGTGACCCAATATAAACAGGATGCAGACGTGGTAGTATTCAAAACTCCATTTCTTCAAAACTCTGTAGGCAATAAGGGTGTATGGTATTTTACCAAATCGGCCGGAGAAGCCAACAAGAAGATCTTCTATATTAAGCACAAGGAAGAAGCTGATGTGATCGTTTATTTCACTAACAAGAGCGCTGAAGCCGGTTGGACCAACAAGAAGAAGCGATATTTGTTTAACTAGTTCCCAAGACTAAATCAAATATCTGTCCAAATGGATCTCATTGTGGCCGAAGTAGGTTCTGAGTATTATCTCGTTGCCGGCATATTCATTGGTATTGTAATTGGCTTTTTTATAGCAAGATATAAGTACAAAAGACAGTAGGGCTGGATGTTTCCATAGGTTCAATCTATATCGTCTAAAGCATTAACTATAATTAATGTTAGTAGCCCATTATGTTAACAGTTTTAGCATTTCCTGTTTGGTTTTTGAGGTAATTTTACTTTCTAAAAATAACCACACATGGCCGATAAACTTATTTCCGTAGATCCATCTACCGGGAAGAAGATAGCAGGATATGCAATAGATAACGAAAAGAAAGTAGCCGCCGCACTTATTACCGCCACAGACGCATTTGCCAAATGGAGAAAACAACCCTACAGCAAGCGGGCAAAGGTGCTCAATAATATAGCCAAAGAACTACGCAAGCAAAAGGAACGACTAGCTATACTTGCTACACAGGAAATGGGTAAACCCATTCAACAGGGTAGAGAGGAAGTGGAAAAATGTGCCGTGACCCTTGAATATTATGCCAGTGAAGGCGAAGGTTTCCTTAAAGACATTCATGTTAAGACAGACGCTACAAAGAGCTACGTTACCTATCAGCCGCTAGGGGTAATCCTGGCCATCATGCCATGGAATTTCCCATACTGGCAGGTGTTTCGTGCTTTCGCACCAACTATCATGGCGGGTAATGTAATGGTGCTGAAACATGCATCTAATGTCAGCGGTTGTGCAGTGGCAATGGAAGAATTGATCATAAAGGCCGGTGCACCCAAAGGCTTGTTGCAGACATTGCTGCTGCCATCATCGCGAATAGAAAAGATCATAGAACATCCGGCTATTGCCGCAGTAACGCTTACCGGCAGTACCGCTGCCGGTAGAAAGGTAGCTGAGGCGGCGGGACGTAGTTTAAAGAAGCAGGTGCTGGAGCTAGGTGGAAGCGATGCTTATATAATTCTCGAGGATGCCGACATAGAAGCAGCTGCGCAAATATGTGTGGATGGGCGCTTGAAGAACAGCGGTCAAAGCTGCGTAGCGGCAAAGCGCTTCATTGTAACTAAGAAAACCAAGAAAGCATTTGAAGAAGCAATGACCCGCAAGATGGAAGCTGCAACATGGGGAGATCCCATGAAGGAAGCCAATAAAGTAGGCCCTATGGCCCGCCACGACCTGCGCGACCAGCTGCATGAACAGGTAGTAAAGAGTATTGAGATGGGCGCTAAATTGCTGTGTGGTGGTTATATACCTAAAGACAAGGGTGCATATTATCCCACCACTGTGCTTACCGATGTGGTGAAGGGTATGCCCGCACACGATGAAGAACTATTTGGGCCTGTTGCTGCCATAATTGTTGCTAAAAATGAAGTTGATGCTATGCGAATTGCCAATGACAATGAGTATGGATTGGGCGGAGCAATAATCGGCAAGAACATTGCAAAAGCAGAAAAGATGGCTGTTGAAGAAATGGAAGCCGGAAGTATATTTATTAATGATTTTGTGCATTCAGATCAGCGGCTGCCATTTGGCGGCGTAAAGCACAGTGGTTATGGACGAGAGATAGGGGAGTTTGGTATAAAAGAGTTTGTGAACATTAAAACCATTTATATAAAATAGTCGTTAATTTAGGTGTGCACAGGCACACCTTTTTTAATGCTTTTTATATGAACAGGATAAAATTATTACTTTCGGGTGCGGTTGTGTTGGCTGTTGGTATCATTGTATTACAGTCATTCACGAAACGAACAATTTCCGTTCCCGTTATCAAAAAAGACAAACACATGTATTCATATCTAGCCCTCGGCGACTCTTATACCATTGGTGAGCAGGTTTCATCGCAAGACAATTTTCCGCACCAGGCTGTAAGTCTGTTGCAAAAGAAGCATGTAGATGTTGGCGAGCCGGTGATCATAGCTACAACCGGCTGGACAACAGACGAATTAGCCGCCTCGATCCGCGAACACAACCTTGTTGAAAAGTTCTCTATAGTCTCCCTGCTTATTGGTGTAAATAATCAGTACCGTGGCCGCAGTGAGGAAAACTACCGTGAAGAATTGGAGCAGTTGGTCAACCAGGCAGTAGGTTTCGCCAACGGCAAGCCCGAAAATGTTTTTGTATTGTCTATTCCCGATTGGGGAGTAACGCCATTTGCTGAGGGTAGGGACAGGCAGAAAATAGCAATGGAGATCGATGCCTATAATGCGGCTAAAAAGGAAATAACCCTCGCGCATAAATGTCATTACATAGAAATTACAGAAAGCACACGTAAGAATGGCATCAATGCCGCCTACCTTGCAGGAGATGGTCTGCACCCTTCGGGAAAGGAATATGCAATATGGGCAGAGCGACTGGCTGACGAGATCGAAAAGCAGCTAAAAAAGTAATTGTATGACGCTCGACGGACTACGTGAATTATGCATGAGTATGCCAGGTGCTACCGAAGGTATAAAGTGGGAGGACCACATATGTTTTATGGTAGGGGAGAAAATGTTTTGCGTAACCGGCGAACATGGCGGAGCATCGCTAAAGGTGAGTGCTGAGGAATTTGATGAATTGATAGAGCGGGAAAATATATCGCCACAGGCATATATGGCGCATAATAAATGGGTGAGAATTGAAACCTTCGGTACCCTGAGGCAAAAAGAATGGGAGCATTATGTAAAGCATTCTTATACCCTGATAGCCGCTAAACTATCAAAAAAGCGGCGCGATTCCTTTAGTAAGTAATATAGTTGTATGATTTATTTGTTCTTATAGGCTTTAAGGGCTTTTGAAATATACCCTTATTACATTACATTTGGGCAAAGATTGCTTATGAAACGCATTTTTTCTCTTTTTTTCTTTACCCTTTCTATTTGTTCCTTTAATGCGGAAGCGCAGTACAGGAAAATAACTACTATAGCAGGTACCGGTGGTATTGGTGGCTATGGCGGCGACGGATTTGTAGCTACTGCTGGCGTCCTTAACGGTCCTCACAATGTGGCTGTAAGTAACAAAGGTGAGGTTTATATCGTTGATTTTTACAACTTCCGTGTACGTAAGATCAAGACCAATGGCAGCATTGTAACCTTTGCCGGTAATGGTATTACAGGTTATACTGGTGATAATACAGCTGCAACCAACGCCCGGATGAATCCTAAAGGTGTTGCTGTAGATTTTCATGGCAATGTGTATATCTCAGATCCTGTACATAGTGTTATCCGTAAGGTAAATACATTGAATATCATTACTACCTATGTAGGAACCGGTATATATGGTTATACACCAACGAATACAAATGCAAAGACTACTAAGATAGGCGCTCCATGGGGTTTGGCTTGCGACAAAATGGGCAACCTTTACTTTGCGGATGCCGGTAACCACGTAGTTTGTATGGTGGATACCTTCGGTGTTATATCTACCATTGCTGGTGATGGTAATCCTGGTTCAGCAGGTGATGGTTTTGCTGCAGTTACTGCCCGTCTCGATTCTCCCTATGCTGTTGCTGTAGATCGCACGGGTAATGTGTTCGTTGCAGATCATAACAACAGTACCATAAGGATGATAGACGTAGCTGGTAATATCAATAAAGTTGCCGGTACTATAGGATCATTTGGCAACGCCGGAGATCTTGGACTTGCTATTAATGCTCAATTGAATTACCCTACAGGCGTAGCTGTTGATACAGCCGGTAATGTATACATTTCAGATTCTCACAATAATGTTATACGTATGGTAGATGCCAGCGGTGTTATATCTACCATAGTAGCTAATGGCTTCCCTGGTTTTGGCGGTGATCTGGGAGATGCAATTGGTGCTAATCTTTGGTCTCCATATGGCATATGCGTTGACTCAATTGGATCTATCTTCATAGCAGATGCCAACAACCAGCGCGTGCGCAGGGTTTATAATGCAACAGTTGGGGTTAATAACGTTGATCCAAACAGCGGCCTCAACATCTATCCTAATCCATTCAACAACAACATCACCGTTGCAGGTTTACATAGGAACGATGTAGTATGCCTTTACGACCTTATGGGCCGCCCGGTAATGCCTCAGGTAACTGTAGATGCTGAAGGTGTTAAGTCATTCGAAATCGGTGATATTGCACAGGGCATTTACCTGCTGCAGATCAACAACGCTAAAGGTGATAACCGTGTTACTGCCAAGATGGTCAAATAAAACATTAACACAACAAAGTTTCATAAATACAAAAGGTTCCTCTACGGGAACCTTTTGCATTTAACAGAAAACCGTCGTAGTTATGCCATTAAATTACAAAAACTCTTTTTATATTTGATTATAACTAACCCTAACGCATGAAATGTTTCCTTTCTATATTGTTCTTTCTTCTCTACTGCAGTGTAAGCTACGGGCAAAATATTACTACTATAGCAGGAAATGGCACCATGGGCTATGGTGGTGATAATGGCCCTGCCACCAATGCACAACTAAACAGTCCGA
>CANBQQ010000080.1 GCA_947371715.1 Flavipsychrobacter stenotrophus | reverse complement strand
TGATGGCACAAGGGTTACTGACCATACCCCATGTAACCGTGCAGGGCCCTGGCCCTGCAGTAGTAGCCCGTATCCGCGACCAGTACATTCAGGAGATATGGATGAAGTGCCCCAAGGACAATAAGCAAATGGAGCCGGTAAAGGAGTTTTTAAAGACACAGAAGCAGTATATCCTCAACCAGCGCGGATACTCTAATGTGCAGATAGTGTTTGATGTAGACCCGGCGTGATAGTTCTGGATTGCCTATTATTTTTGACCAGCTGCTGGTCGGGGCAGCCCATTAAACTTGGTCGTGACAAGAGAGCTTCGCTAACTCCCGAGACAGTTGGAAACAACGCATTGCATAACGCTAAATTCTTATGAAATGTAAATAACTCCCGAGGCGACCTTACTAATTCGGACTAAATAGAAATCATATACCCAAGCTTAGAATCAGTTTATACGTCTATATAATATAGGTCCCTATCGATTAAAGAGGTAGGCATTGAGAGGTTTTTTACGCCGTCTATTTAGTAAATTTGTAAAGCAGATCATTAAAAACTATTTTCTATATACGAAACCACCAATATCATGAGCACCTTTATCCGTTCCTTATCCCTGTTTTTTGTTGCTGCGTTCTCTGCATCTACAGGCATTAATGCTCAAACCATCAATGCATTTGCTGGTAATCACACCAGCGGGTATAGCGGCGATGGCAGTTCTGCTTTGTCTGCACAATGCTATGCACCGGCAGGTATAGCTGTAGATGCCGCAGGTAGTGTTTATTTCTGCGAGCTGGGCAACTCTGTTATCAGGAAAGTGAGCACTTCGGGTATCATATCCACCGTTGCAGGCACAGGCACTGCGGGGTTCAGTGGCAATGGCGGACCAGCTACAGCAGCAAAGATCAATCAGCCTACCAGTGTAGCTGTTGATGATACCGGCAACATCATATTCACAGACGACGCCAATAATATGATCCGTAAGATCAACACTTCGGGCATCATTACCACAATAGCTGGTACAGGCACAGGTGGCTATTTCGGTGATCTTGGATTGGCTGTAAACGCACAACTCAATGCACCTTCAGGAGTTGCAACAGACCATAAAGGCAATGTGTATATAGCTGACGTATATAACCATGCTGTTCGTAAGATAGACACCTCAGGACGTATCACTACTATAGCCGGTGACGGCACACCCGGCTATTCCGGCAATGGTTATTCAGCTGTAATTGCCAGTCTTAATTTCCCTAAAGGAGTATGGGCAGATAGTGCAGGGAGTATTTTTATTGTCGATCAAGGCAATTCCTGCATCAGGCGCATCAACTCAGGTGGCATCATCAATACCTATGCCGGCTGCGACACACCCGGATATAGTGGCGACGGGGGCTACGGTTATAAGGCTAAACTCAATGCACCAACAGAGATCACTACAGATAGATCAGGCAATTTATATATCGCCGACTTCAGCAATCATGTGATCAGAAAAGTAACCCCTGCCGGCTTTATCAGTACTTACGCGGGTTCCGGCACATCGGGCTATAGCGGTGATGGTGGAAATGCACGTATGGCCAATATGGCCGGCCCATACGGAGTTGCTATAAGCAACAATGGCAGAATGTATATTACCGATGAGATCAATAATGTGATCCGCGTAATAGATCTGGCCACAGGCGTAGAACAAACCATATCGCTCCACCCCTTTTCACTAAAAGTATATCCTAACCCTAGTGATGGTGCCATAACAATAGAGATTCCCCCAACCAATGTTGAAGCAAATCTCTTTGTTGTTGATGTTACCGGAAGAATGGTACAGTCAAAAACTATTGCTGCAGGCAATCAGTCCACCAAGTTGGACCTACAGGGACTTGCAACAGGTGCCTATTTTATAAAGGTGGCTGTTGGTAGCGATGTATACAGAGAGAAGTTTGTGGTACAGTAAACAACACCATTAAATACCGAAAACCGCATCAATACATGTCATTGCGCCGTTAGGTGCAAAAGCTTTTTAGCTTTTATTAATCCCTTTTCATAGAGCGCCCCGTTAGGGTCGCAACAATCGCAATCAGACTTATTTTTACAGAATAACGGTCTGGTGCAGCCAAAACTAAAATGTAGAATGACAGCAGCAGAATTCGTTGACCTGATAAAGGATTTCGCAGTAACCAAGGCAGACCTGAAGAATGCCGATTTTCCTGATGAATTTGCAGGAATGCTGGCAAAGGGGTATGAGTATAAGGTACTACCCAAGACCAAGAATTCTGCGAATGAACTCATCAACCTGATATCCAATTATGACATGTCAAGTGTTGAGATCGGTATGATATCATTTGACAAGGAAATTAAGGAAACCGAAGGCTTCTATTTCTTTGGCAAAGTAGAACTTGACCTGATGGCCATAAGCAAGGGCAACAATGAAATAGTAGTTGTCGACTATGCCAATACCGATGAGATCATTCAATATTGTGCTGCAAATTCTAAGAAGTTCTTAGCCGCCATGATGGCCGCCTGGAGAGCAACAACCGAGTTTTTGCTGGACGAAGAAAAGGCCGATGATTATGACTATAGAGAAGAAGTGATCGCAAAGTGCACCGAACTTGCAGGCGGTGACGCCTACTTCGATTTCTTTGATAATATGCTGGGGGACTGAGGTAAGTTAAAAGTAAAAAGTGAAAACTTAAAAGTGTGGCTTGTAGCACACAAAACGAATACCGCCCGAGTAGCCGGTCGGAGACCGGCAACCGTGCGAGCGTAGTCGGGAGACTACGCTCAGCATCTATTTCTTTTCTACTTCAAAATATAACTATCTACATCTTTTTTAGTGATGGTCTTATCAGATAAGATGATGAGGCGCTCTACCACGTTGCGCAGTTCACGGATATTACCTGTCCAGTTATATTGCTGTAATGCCTTCATTGCATCGGGGGCAATTTCTTTTACCGGTTGTTTATACTCTTCGCAAAGATCATTCAGAAAATGATCTACCAGCATGGGTATGTCATCACGGCGGTCGTTGAGCGACGGCACCTGTATCAGTATCACACTTAGGCGATGATAAAGGTCTAAACGGAAACGCTTCGCTTCTACTTCTTCAAGCAAATTCTTGTTGGTAGCGGCGATCACGCGCACATCCACCTTTATTTCCTTCTCACCACCTACACGGGTTATCTTACCCTCTTGCAGTGCACGTAGCATCTTGGCTTGTGCATCATGACTCATGTCCCCTATTTCATCCAGGAACAATGTTCCGCCACTTGCCTGCTCAAACTTACCCAGGCGCTGCTTGATAGCCGATGTGAATGATCCCTTCTCATGGCCAAACAATTCACTTTCTATCAACTCAGATGGTATGGCCGCGCAGTTCACCTCTATCATTGGCCCGTTGGCGCGATTACTCAATTCATGGATCTTACGTGCTACCAATTCCTTTCCTACACCATTCTCACCTGTCACCAGTACACGCGCATCAGTTGGTGCTACTTTAGCTATAGTTTCCTGTATGCGCTGTATACCTTCACTATTACCTATCATTTCGCTGCCGCCCTTGGCTATCTTCTTGCGCAGTTGTTTTGTTTCCGCCACCAATACCTTTTTATCCATGGCATTGCGCAGTGTTATCAACAGGCGGTTCAAATCGGGTGGCTTAGAGATATAATCGTATGCACCCTTGCGTACCGCTTCCACAGCAGTTTCTAAGTTACCGTGGCCCGATATCACGATGAATGGAACATCGGGCTTTTCTTCTTTGGCAAACTGCAATACTTCCAGCCCGTCTTTCTTAGGCATTTTAATATCGCAGAGTATGCAGTCGTAATTATTTTCTTTTATCTTCTTTATACCCTCTTCGCCATCTGCAGCTTCTTCCACTGTAAATCCTTCGAAGGTGAGTATTTCGGTGAGCGCTTTGCGTATCGCCCTTTCATCGTCTATAACCAGTATGTTCTGTGCCATTGTGTGTGTTGAATATTAATTATAGCATTTTCAGTGCCAAAATACTGCATAATTTTTTGTCGGCTAAAAATAAGTGCTTTCCGGGGTGTTAAAAATGAAAAAGCCCGCTTTTCAGCGGGCAGGCAACCAGCGTTGCCCGGTAGCTTTTTCAATGTTATGCCGCAGTATTCACTTTTATTGCCGGTAGATCTTTTGCATTGATGATGTGGTGATCCTCGGCTTGCTCTACTTCCTTGGCTGTGGGTAATAGTATCAACCTTAAAGTGGTATCATTGGTAAAGTAGCTGATAGCCCAGTTAATGAAGATCATGAGTTTATTCTTTACGCTCAGTATCAGCATCAGGTGCAGGAACATCCAGGTAAGCCATGCCAATACTCCCTGAAAACTCATAAATGGCAGATCTACTACCGCCTTGCGCTTACCAACAGTGGCCATGGTACCGGGGTTGGTGTACTTGAATGGCAGCAGCGGCTTGTTTTTCAATAATCTCACAAAATTACCTGCAAGATTTTTGGCCTGGTTATTGGCCACATTGGCCAGCTGGGCGTGTCCTTTAGGCCACTCTTTTGTTTCCATATAGGCTATATCCCCTATGGCAAACACGTTTTGAAGCCCTTCTACCCGGTTCATCTCATCAACCTTTATCCGGTTGCCCCGCACAATAGCTGTTTCAGGTATACCTTCGGGCACATTACCTTTTACTCCGGCTGTCCATATAAGATTGGCGCTTTTAATGGTACCGCCATTTTTCAAAGTCACTACATGCCCATCATAATTTTCAACTACCGTATTCAGCAATATTTTCACCCCCATTTTTTCAAGGTATTGCTGAGATTTGGTCTGGGCAGCTTCACTCATGTTCTGCAATGTATGGCCCGCGCCTTCCAATAAATATATGGTGAGCTTCGAGAAGTCCATATCATGGTAGTCCCTTGGCAGTACATTCTTCTTCATTTCTGCAAGTGAACCAGCCAACTCTACACCGGTAGCCCCGCCACCTACAACTACTATGTTCATTATCTCCTCCAACTCGTCGGGAGTAGCGTTAAGTGCATCTTCAAAATTGAGCAGAATGCGGTTGCGCAGTGCAATGGCTTCGCTGGTAGATTTCATAGGGAAGGCGTGCTTCTCTATTTCCTTATTGCCAAAAAAATTAGATGTGCAGCCGGTAGCTATCACCAGGTAATCATAGGCAAATATGCCGTCGGGGGTGATCACTTTTTGTTCGGTAGTATCTATCTTATTCACTTTGGTGATCCTCACATGAACGTCTTTTCTATTCTGAAAAACCTTTCGGAGAGGGAAGGAGATAGCACTTGGTTCTAATCTTGCAGTGGCTACCTGGTATAATAAAGGCTGGAACTGGTGGAAGTTGTACTGGTCTGTGATGATTATATTATAACCTTCATTCTTTAATCGCCTGGCTAATTGCAGTCCTGCAAAGCCGGCACCGATTATTACAATTGTTTTTGTCATAACTCCGATAATTCATTACGCAAAACTACCATAAAACACGGGCCAACATTATTGCCGTTGCGTATACATGGCTCTGCATCAAACTATATATATTATTTAGCAATGCCATTCGTGATGTTTGAATTTACCCCGGGAGCTGCTAAATTTGATCACTCTTTACCTCAATCATCACCATTGTTACTTCATCAGTTAATAAAAGGGATATCTCATTTATTTTACCCCCACTTGTGCGAGGGGTGCAACAGGCAATTGGTGGCCGATGAGCAGATATTGTGTATCAGCTGCGAAATGGAATTGCCTGAAACACGCAACTATAATATACCTGAGAACGAAACGGGATTAAGGTTTGCAGGCAGGGTGCCGTATCAACATGCAGCCACATATGCCTATTTCACTGATGAAGGATTATTGCAACATCTGCTGCATGGACTAAAATACCAGGGAAAGAAAGAAATTGGCACTTTTCTGGGCAGGAAATTCGGGCAAAACCTGAAAACAGCAGACTGGATCAAAGACATAGACGCTATCATACCCGTGCCGCTGCATCCGGACAAATTATCGAAACGTGGTTTTAACCAGAGTGTACTAATTGCTGAGGGTTTAGCTGCAACCACCGTGCTGCCAATAGTCAATAGTGTGCTGCAAAGAACACGAAACACAGAAAGTCAGACCCGCAAAACCCGGAATGAACGTGTAGAAAATATGGCAGGAGCTTTCAAAATAGCTGATAAACAGGCAATAAAGAACAAACACATACTCCTAATAGATGATGTATTGACAACAGGAGCTACCCTCGAAGCTTGTGCAAGTGCGTTGATGGAAGGAACGGGCGTAAGGATAAGTATTGCCACCATAGGCATAGCCATGTAAGTGAAATTGACAAGTGAGGCTGCATATTCACCCGAAAACCAACTGAAATAAGTTTCGACATCATAGTATCGGAGGCTATATTAATTTGAAAGCAACACCTATATTTGTACAGATTTCTGTAAGCTACTTGGTTAAATAAATATTTCGCCATACCTTACGCGATTAGTTGGCTACCCGCCAGCGAATAAAAGCTATTATATAACAAATTCGGTTTATGAAGAAACACTTATTGGCGGCATCAATGGTACTGGCATCCTTTAGCTCCATAGGGGCTGGTTACCAGTTAAATCTGCAAGGGATCAGGCAGCTCGCAATGGGCGGCACAGGTACTGCTATGCCCTGGGATGCATCTACCATTTTTTACAATCCGGGCGGTCTTTCTCGTCTTAAGGGTATCCAGGTTTACGGTAGCATACTAGGCATCATGCCTTCTACTGCCTATGGCAATTACTATCTGGGGTCTACCAAATCTGTAAAACAAACTTTTACTCCTTTCAATCTTTATGTTGGTGGCCCTATCAGAGAAGGCAGCCGTGTAGGTCTTGGATTGGGTATCTATACGCCATTCGGTTCTGGTCTTAAGTGGGACGACAACTGGACCGGCAGGTATATCGTTCAGTCTATAGAACTTAAATCATTCTTCTTTCAGCCTACTATCAGCTACCGTTTCTCTAACTTCCTGTCGGGTGGTATCGGTCTGATCTATGCTACAGGTACTTTCGATTTCAAGCAGGCACTTCCTGTTCAGAATTCATATGAAGAAGCAGGTACACTTACCCTTCATGGCAACGCTAATGGCGTTGGCTTCAATGCAGGTTTGCAGATGAAGTTCAGCGATCGTTTCCAGGTGGGTCTGACTTACCGCTCACAGGTAACTATGAATATTGGCGGCGGTTCTGCTAATTTCAACGTTCCTTCTTCTTTGCGCAGCAACTTCCCTAATACCCGTTTCGAAACATTCCTGCCTTTACCGCAGGTTGCTTCAATAGGTTTTGCTATCAAGCCGCTTAACAACGAGCGCCTTACCCTACAGGTAGACTTTAACTATACTGGCTGGAACTCTTATGATTCTTTAAGGATCAATTTCGCAGAGCACACAACTTCATTGCAAGACAATCACGCTCCGCGTCATTACCGCAATACATTGACCAGCCGCATTGGTGCTAATTACAAGATCAGCAAGATCGTTTCTGTAATGGCCGGTGGTGCTTATGATCCAACTCCCGTTGTTAATGGCTATGTAACTCCGGATCTTCCGGATGCTGATCACATTGTTGTTACAATGGGTGCTGCAGTAAAGCCGATCAAAAGATTTACCATTCTTGCAGCATGTGAGTTTGTAACCACTCCTAAGCGTAATTCTACTTACGACTTCGCAGGATTCAGCGGTACATTTTGGACACAGGCTATCACACCAGGCATTGGTATTTATTACAACTTCTAATCAAACGAAACGATGAAAAAACTATATATATTCGGGGCTTTAGCTTGTCTTTTTTCTGCCTGCAAACCCAGTGTAAATATTACAGTACCACCTACCGCAGGTGATGCTGACTTCAGAAGCTACCTTGCTATCGGTAACTCATTGACTGCAGGTTATTCAGATAACAGCTTAACTGTTACAGGCCAGCTGAACTCATATCCACAAAGGTTATTTGAACAGTTCGCACTGATACAGGACCGTGGCGCACAGGGTAATTTCTACCAGCCGCTTCTTGCCACTGATATGGGCTATCCCGGTCCTCGTAAAGAACTGGCTATTGTATACTATTGTAATGGCGATTCTTCAGTTGCCCCAATAGATCTTTCTTACTTCTCAGCAAGTTTAGATGATGCTAAGGCATATTCAAGCCCTGGCCCTAACGGACAGATCAACAACATTGGCGTACCCGGTATCCGCGTAGCAGATTACAACTTTGCAGGTTATGCTGCATTGAACAAATATGCTGCCCGTTTCTACAAATCACCTAACACAGCTACTCCTCAGCAGGAACTGGAATACCGCGTAAGCAATAACCACCCTACATTCTTTACAATGTGGTTGGGCGCTAACGACGTATTGGGTTACGCAGTAGCAGGCGGACAGGGTGATGGTTCCGGTAACGCAGCCCCAATTGCACCAAATTTATATAACAGGAATGACATCACTCCTACACCTATATTCGACACCAACTACAGTCACGCTGTAATGGCGTCTATCAGCACAGGTGCTAAGGGTGCTTTGATCAATATCCCTGATATTACCAAGATACCTTTCTTTACTACTATCCCTGCAAATGGCCTGGTGCTTACCCGCCAGTCTCAGGCAGACTCATTGACAGCTTTCTACTCTTCATTGAACTATGTGTTCCAGTTGGGTAAAAACTACTTCATTGTAAGAGATAACCTGGGTAACTTAAGGCAGGCAGTTCCTGGTGAGCTGATCTTGTTGACAACGCCTAAGGATTCTATCACATGTGCAGGATGGGGCAGCTACAAAGCTATTCCACAGTCTTACGTATTGACTACAGAAGAAATACAGAACATCAAGAACGCTACTACCCGCTTCAACGAAAAGATAGCTGGTTACGCTTTCCGTAACAACCTTGCATTGGTGGATATGTTCAGCTACATGAGCACTATCGAATCGGGTATCGTTTACAATGGCATCAAGTACAATTCACAGTTCGTAACAGGTGGCGCTTTCTCTCTGGATGGTGTACACATGAACCCACGTGGATATGCGATCATTGCTAACAAGATCATCGAAACTATCAATACTAAGTATCACTCAACCATCTCTCCGGTTAATGTGAACAAGTACAGCGGTATCCTTTTCCCTGGTAATTTCTAATACACACACTTATATTATCAAATGAGATCCCGCTCCGCAAGAGCGGGATTTTTTTGTGCTGTGTTGTCTCTTGTCTGAACTGCGATGGCAGTGATTACATGATAGACTACGAATCCTGCCTTGTATTGTTTGGGAATGTCTATACGCGGGAAATGCCTCGTAGCGGCTTCCGGTTTGTAGCAAACGAGATAAAAGTAAGCATTGCCCCTTCGGGGCTACCCACTGTAAAACATCTTGTTCAGGAAACTAAAACTGGGTATATAATGATTTCAACCCTTACTACTTCTTCCCCGCCGTATCAACAACCGCCTGCTTCTTTATCCACTCCTTGTAACTATCGCGGATCCACATTTTCAGCTCCAGGTCACTGGCCTCACGGGCATACATAATGGGCATGGGAAAGGCATACATAAAGTGCGCCATACTATCGCCTGTCAGGCCTGTCATTTTGGTGACCAATCCCGGTGTATACCTGGTATCAATAAAACGGTTTTCTTCATCAACAGCAAA
>CANBQQ010000079.1 GCA_947371715.1 Flavipsychrobacter stenotrophus | reverse complement strand
GACATCAGCGGTGTGAGCATCTACAACCAGGATCTGGGCGTACAGCAGAATGGAACAATAAGCGTTCCGTTGAGCACGTTCGCAGCAGGTATCTACATGGTAGAACTTACACAGGGTGAACAAAAAGTAACACAGAGATTGGTTAAGGAATAATCAATAACTGTTTCAATAAACAAAGGGCAGGATACTCAAAGTATCCTGCCCTTTTTGCTTTAGGTTGAAGTCTGTTTTGAATAGTGGGATTGAGGTAAACTACATGGTTGGCTTAAAAGCAAAAAGCCCTCCTGCATATGCAGAAGAGCTCTTAACTCGTAGTCCGACCAGGATTCGAACCTAGACAAACAGTACCAAAAACTGTGGTGCTACCGTTACACCATCGGACTAACGTTCCCCCTAAAGGGAGTGCAAATGTAAGAACCTTTTTAAAAAATCCCAAATTTCAATTTGACAATTTGATAATTTGGCAATTAGTAAATGAGATGGCAGATACAAATAATGGTATAATGAGCTTATGGGTTTTCTTCACTTTTCTTGGTCCTCCTCACTCCACAACAATTCATTGTATTGCCGCATTCCATCACATTAATAATTGAGCCATTGAGCCATTGAGCCATTAAGCCATTTTTTAACTCTTCACCTGCGCTTCCATTGCGGCAATGGCTACTATGTTCACTATCTGGCGAACAGTGCTGCCCAACTGCAGTACATATACCGGCTTCTTAAGGCCCAGCAGTATCGGTCCTACAGCTTCTGCACCGCCTACTTCCTGCAGCAGGTGATAGGCTATATTACCGGCCGCCAGGTTAGGGAAGATAAGCACATTGGGCGATTCATTCACCAGGTCGCTGAAAGGGTAGTTTTCCTTTAGCAATTCCTTATTAAAGGCTACGCTTGCCTGCACTTCACCGTCTATGATCAGGTCAGGGTGGCGGGCTTTTATCTTGGCTACCGCATTGCTCACTGTCAGCGCCTCGGGCGATGGGGTACTGCCGAAGTTGGAGTAGGAGAGCATGGCTATCCGCGGCTTGATATTAAAGTGTTCTACGGCCTTTGCGGTGAGCAGGGTGATATCTACCAGCTGATCTTCTGTAGGGTTGAAATTGAGCGTTGTATCGGCAAAGAACAGTGGTCCTTTCTTGGTAAGCATGATGTACAATCCTGCTACGCGGCCTGCGCCTTCTTCCATGCCTATTATCTCCAGTGCCGGTCTTATAGTGTAAGGGTACTTGCGGGTAAGGCCAGATACCAGTGCATCGGCACGGCCCTGCTTTACCATCATGCAGCCATAGTAAGGGCGCTCGCGCATGATCTTCTTTGCCTCGTAGAGGTTTATGCCGCGTCGTTTGCGCTGTTCAAAGAATAGTTCACCATAGGCATTGCGGTTAGCGTCTTCGGCATCGCTCTTAGGGTCTATGATCTCTACATCATCCAGGTGAATGTTGTTCTCGGCTATCATCTTACGGATCTTCGCCTCATTACCCAGCAATATTGGTATGGCTATTCCTTCATCTTTAGCCAGCTGAGCAGCCTTCAGTATCTTAATGTTTTCGGCCTCGCTGAATACCACACGTTTCAGTGTTTGCTTGGCCTTGTTGATCACGTGGCGGAGAATGATGTCATCACTGCCCAGTCGCTTGTAGAGCTGGTTTTCATAGGCTTCCCAGTCTGTAATAGGCTGGCGGGCTACACCACTATCTATTGCGGCCTTTGCCACAGCCATGCTCACTGTTACCAGCAGGCGCGGATCCATAGGCTTGGGTATAATGTAGGTAGGGCCGTATTGCAGCGTTATATCATTGTAGGCCACATTTACCAGGTCGGGCACAGGCTCTTTAGCCAGTGCGGCCAACGCCTTTACTGCAGCCAGTTTCATCTCTTCATTAATAGCCGATGCACGCACATCAAGCGCACCACGGAAAATGTATGGGAAGCCAAGCACATTGTTTACCTGGTTAGGGTAGTCGCTGCGGCCGGTGGCCATGATCACATCAGGACGGGCCGCCAGTGCATCATCATACGTTATCTCGGGGTTAGGATTGGCCAGTGCAAATACAATTGGCTTTGTACCCATGCCCTTCACCATCTGCTGAGATACCACGCCACCCTTGCTTAGTCCTATAAATACGTCAGATCCTTTCATGGACTCTTCCAGGCTCATATCACCGCAGCTTTGTGCAAACTGAGTCTTATGATTATCCAGGTCTGTACGTGCTTTAATGATCAGCCCCTTGCTGTCGAACATGTACATGTTCTCTACCCGTGCGCCCAGCGCCAGGTATATCTTACAGCACGATATGGCCGATGCGCCCGCGCCGCTTATTACTATCTTTACATCGGCAATGTTCTTGCCCACAATATCCAGTGCATTCAGCAGTGCGGCACCACTTATTATGGCCGTACCATGCTGATCATCGTGCATGATGGGTATCTTCAGCTCAGCCTTCAGCCGCGTCTCTATTTCAAAACATTCGGGTGCTTTTATGTCTTCCAGGTTTATGCCACCAAAGGTTGGTTCCAGCGCCTTTACCACCTGTATAAATGCCTCGGGGTCCTTCACGTTCAGCTCTATGTCAAACACATCTATATCGGCATATATCTTAAACAGCAGACCCTTGCCCTCCATTACCGGCTTACTGGCTTCCGGACCTATATCGCCCAGGCCCAGCACCGCGGTGCCATTGCTTATCACTGCCACCAGGTTGCCCTTGGCAGTATACTTATATACATCATCGGGGTTGGCGGCTATATCCAGGCACGGCTCTGCCACACCGGGACTATAGGCCAGCGCCAGGTCGCGCTGCGTTTTGGTTTCTTTGGTAGGTATTACTTCTATCTTACCCGGTCTGCCTTTACTATGGTATTCCAGGGCGTCTTCTTTTCTTATCAGTTGAGCCATGAGTGGTTTTGAGAATTGAAAGACTAAGTTACGAATATTCACCCGCTAAGGAAAGGTTAAGAATTCAATCAAATGCTGTCATGGTGCCTGTTCCGCAGAATTGCGGGAAGCCTGGTCGAAGGGCTCGCAAGCCACGTTCTCGCTTCCCCTCGCTCTCCGCTCACTTTCCCCGCTCTCCTATGGCGTGCCCCTCCTCGCGCCAACACACACGTTCGCTCTCGCTCACCGCCCTCCGCACTGCTCGTTGGGTCGGGCTATTATTGTCATGGTGAGGCTCTCGAACCACGCTGCTACTCCTCGCTATCGCTGCGGGGTATCCGCTACTATCCCTCACGCGGAAAAAATTGCAACTCTGGCCCGTCATTGCGAGCCCTTCGCGAAGCAATCTCACGTTTGGACGTATTCGTTTTCGGTCGCTATTTTAACTGTGTCATTGGCAGCATCGAAACAATCTGGTAAGCAGGCATATTCGGTGCTGGATGTTCCACTGAGCAATTCTTAGCGAGGTACGACGCAAGAAAAAAAGCGGATGTACCCCATCTTGTGGTTCATTTCTATGCAAAGAAAGGTCCTGTAAACGGTGCATGTTTAACGTGCAATCACCCGATACTAGATTGCTTCGTTCCTCGCAATGAACCGACTACTTGTAAGCAAATCTTAAACAACGATTGTTTCCGAAACCAAGCATCATAGTCTATCATTTTATCAGCGTAATCACAGTTCAGACAACCTCAAAACCACCCATTTTCATCCCTCCCGAAGCATTTTTTCAAAACTCCAAAACCACCATACATACCCCTCACAAAACGAAACAACTAATCACACTTATCCACAAAACTTTTTTTTATGGTGGTACACTTTTCGTACCATCATGGTACACTTTCCGTACCACCATAACTTTTCAATTTGCACAATTGCCATCCTCTCTTCACCTTTGTGGCAAAAAAACTATCACAATGATGAACGAAAAAATCCTTAACACTACCACACGAGAAAGAAGCTTAGCTATGGCTAAAAACGGCGGCAAAGGGTGGCCTTGTGTCGACAGAGCGTTTTTTTAGCCTGGGACTTTCTTTGTTACTTTCATTTTCCTATTGAAAAGAAAGTAATGAACAAACTGAGTGTATTAACCCCATAGTATTTATAATCTAAATCCCCCTCATCATGACCACCACTCAACTAAAAGAACAAGCCCGCCGCCTCTTCTTTCAGTCCAAACTCACTCGTCCGCAGATCGCCGCTATTGTCGGCATTGCACCACGCACCCTCTTCGACTGGATCCGCGAAGGCGACTGGAAGAGCGCCCGCAACACAGCGGCCAATGCTCCCGCCCTAATTACAGAGCACTACTACAACCAGCTCAATGCACTTAATGCGGCTATCAAAGAGCGCCGCGATCGCCCTTATCCAACCAAAGACGAGGCCGAGATCATGCGTAAACTGAGCATGACCATCAAACAGGTAAAGCTCAGACATAGTGTTGCCGATACTACCGAAATATTTACGCTGTTTTCTAACTATTTGAGAAAGACAAAACCCGATTTGCTACAGCATATGCTCAATAGCATGAGCAGCTATCTCTACACCCTCCGCCCCGATCCCGCAAAGGTTATCACAAACCAATTAGATGCCGAACAGGAATCCCGCGCAGATTGGGAAGCATTGATCGCTGAACTCGAATTACAGGACGACCTCGACGATATCCACGATACCGTTGCAAAATATGCCGACCAGATGGCCCTGCAAAAAGAAGTATTGTTATAAAAAGCTATTTTGTTCTACTTCGATTGTTGGATGTTCGTAGAGACGCAAGATTTTGCGTCTCCACTGCGGTTGGACAAAATAGCACCCGCACTGCAAGACCGTCGTTGGTTACAGGGATTATCTAACAAACATGTAAACCTATTTAGGGACGAGGCACAATCAAAAAGTGGCAGTGAAAAGTGGCAACGAGTGGCAGAAAGTGGCAGAAAGTGGCAGTTTGTGGCAATTCATTAAATCCGCTGAAATGCTTGTCCATATTGGTTTTACATAAAATTCGCCCTGCAAAACTGCCACTTTTATCAAAAACTGCCACTTTTTAAAAACACTCAAACCTTCCACAAAAAAGCCACCGGCAGAAACATACAATGCTGCTGCCGGTGGCGGTTAAAAGGATATGAAAAGCGGGTGGCTATGTTATGTGGCCACCCGTTTATTTAAGCTTGTTGCTGTACCAGCTGAATGTTGGCGTGAAGCTTTACTTCTTCGCTCACCAATGCGCCACCGGCTTCTGTAAGAGCGTTCCAGTTAAGGCCGAAGTCTTTACGGTTGATCTTGCCGTTTACTTCAAATCCCGCTTTTACATTGCCCCAGGGATCTTTAGCTATGCCATTGTATTCTACAGCCAGAGTAACCGGTTTAGTAACATCTTTGATAGTAAGATCGCCATGCATTTCATACTCTTCTTCGCTCTTCTTGGTGAAGCCGGTAGAAGTGAAAGTTAGTTTTGGATATTTTTCTGTTTCAAAGAAATCTCCGCTCTTCAGGTGACCATCGCGCTGTTCGCTGTTGGTGTTGATAGAATCAACATTCGCTTCGAAGTTGATCTGTGCATTTTCGAATGTATCGCCTGCTACCACGGTACCTGAGAACTCCTTAAAGTTGCCGGTAACGGTTGTGATCACCAGGTGTTTTACCTTGAATTGCATTTCTGAATGCGATGCGTCGATTGCCCAATTTGTTGTGCTCATTTTGTTTGTTTTTTAAAGTTTTGAATTGTTTGTTTATGAATTGTTGTTTTGAAAATTGCTCTTATTGATACTTTATCTCGCCATATTTACCATCGAAGAAATCGCCATATGCTTCGGCAATTTCTTTCTGGGTATTCATAACGAATGGCCCTTCTGCTACAATAGGTTCGGCGTAGTGACTACCACCAAACAATATTACACTGGCGGGGGTAATGCCGTTGTTAGTGAATGTTATCTCTCCATTATCTTGTGCGAAGGTTGCCAACTCACTTTTGCTAAATACCGTGCCATTTATCTTTACTTCTTCAGATGGTACAAAGGCTGCATATTCCAACGTGTCTTTTGTGGTATAGGTAAATGATGCCTTAGGGTTGAGGGTGATGTGGTACATGAACTCGTTAAGGAACGTAGTAACGGGCGATGCATTGACGCCGCAGGTGCCTATTAATACCTTTATTGAGCCGGCATCTTCCGGCAGCTCGGTTACGGGTAGGTCTGAGGGCTGAACGGCAAGATAATCGGGCATTTCGGCCTTGTTCTTTGCCGGTAGGTTTATCCAGAATTGCAGTCCGTGCAGAATGCCGCCTTGTAATACAAATTCGGCTGCAGGATTTTCGTCGTGTATCACACCATTGCCTGCTTTCATCCACTGTGCACCTCCGGCGCTAACAATGCCATGGTGGCCGCGGCTATCGAAATGTTGGAGTGCACCGCTGAATATATAGCTGAAGGTAGCAATGCCGCGGTGCGGATGGGCAGCCTCGCCGGTTGGTGGCTTTGGTGTTCCCGGTTTTTGCTCTATAGGGTACAGATGATCGAGAAATACAAATGGTCCTACTGCGCGTGTGTGATGATTGGGGATAAGTCTGTTGACCAGCAGATGTCCTACTCTTGCATTCATTCCCCCGCTGCTGATCAGTATTTTCTTTTCCATTTTATTCGTGTTTTGTTTGCCGTAGCGTATCGCTTTTGACAACACAAAGGTGCGACAAACAGGAGGGCCTTTCCAATGACAAATGACAAGAAAGAGACTTGACATTTGTCAAGAGTTTTGGGGAAGACTGTAGGGCGTTACAAACGCACTGTCGGTGCATCAGTGTTGCAAACAGGGACGAGTGACGTGATGCATGGCGCAGGGTAACCCCTACGGGGCAATGCTAACAATAATCTGATGTTGCTACAAACAGGTAGCCCCTAAGGGGCAATGTTATTGACTTGAGGATTTTCGTCAGCCCCGAAGGGGTGAAATATCACAGCCGGGGGTGTAGCCTTCGGTTAAATAGAGTACAAAAAAAAAGCCCTGGAAGGGCGAAACAACTTTGGTAATAACCCGCAAATGCTCAAGTGAATGACATTGCCTAAACGGTGCAGAATGGTGATTGTTGTCATTCATTATACAAGCATTAATTTAGGTTACTTCAGCAATGCTTTTTTGCGGATGCGGGAGAGAGTTTCGGGGGAAATGCCGAGGTAGGAGGCGATCATGTTTTGCTGAAAGCGTTGCAGGAATGCAGGTTTGTTCTGCAACAGATCAAGAAAGCGGTCTTCGGCGGTCATGCTGATGGAGGCATGAATGCGTTTCTGGGTGGCGAAGGAGTGGCGCTGATCGAGCAGGGAGAGCATTTTGGTAAATGACGGTACGTTGCTGACCAGCTGCTGCATTTTCTCTGATGTAGATATGAGCAGTTCACAATCCTCTACCGCATCTATATTGAAGCGGGAAGGGGTGAGCATGGTAAAGCTTTCCCTGTCTGATACCCACCAGTTTTCGATAGCAAAGAAGATGATATGCTCCATGCCCTTATCATCGACCGAGTATTGCCGCATGGCACCTTTTACAATAAAGCCTATGTATTTGCACACATCGCCCGCCTGCAGAAAATATTGTTTTTTCCTTATTTTCTTAGGTGTGAATGCTTCTTTGATAAGTTCAAATTCGTGATTTGATACCGGTGCCCCGGCATAGTCACTTACATATTTTCTCAGCGCATCGTACATGGTTCCTGCAGCAAGTTAGGGAACCAAAAATATGATATTTCAAGTTATGCTTTACATAGATAGTACATAAAGTGTTGCACGCAAAGAGCGCAAAGAAATGGCGCAAAGATTCTCAAAGGGGATTGCGTTCTTGTAAGAGAGCGCAAAGAGTTGCCTGCGAGTAATAACGTAGTTACTTATAGAAGAAAATGCAACTAAATAGGGTTCCTGTTTATTGGCTATTATTTCTCATCAGGGATAAACTTCATTGAAATGGAATTGACGCAATGGCGCGTATTTTTAGCTGTAAATCGTTCGCCGGTGAACACGTGTCCCAGGTGGCCATTACAGTTGGCGCATATGATCTCCACACGGTGTCCGTCGGCATCCGGTACGCGGATAACAGCGCCCTTTATTTCATCATCAAATGAAGGCCACCCGCAGTGTGAATCGAATTTACTTTCGGAGCGATATAGAGGCGTATCGCAGCGGCGGCATACATAGGTGCCACTTTGTTTATTGTCGGTATATTCGCCGGTGAAAGCGCGTTCGGTGCCTTTATGCAGTATTACTCTTGCTTCTTCGGGGGTAAGTTCGTTCAGTTTCATGGACTTGTTTTGTATGCATAAAGTTACGGGGTATGGGAGAATCTGGCAATTCGACAATTCGGCAATTTACCAATGGTGGTATAGATGGGGTTAATGAGTTTCAAAGAAATGGCCTGGTTGCTGTTGGTCAGTGCGGGCAGCGGCCTGCAAAAGAAATTCTCCGGTACGATGCCAGGTGCGCTGTATGGTTCTGTGGTAAAGGGTTTGAGCAGGGTGATTTTCTGTGGATATGTTTTTTGAGGTGTGTTTTCGGGCGTTACAAACGCCTTGCCCGTGCATCCGCGTTACAAACGCGGACGAGCATTTTCAGCGCTTCACAGCCGGCATGTTTCTCTTTAGTTTGTTGTATGTAACAGAAGTACCCCCTTTTAGATGGGTGACACCTGACGCGTATTCTACTAATTCAGCAGCTGCCCAATAAGTTCCTTCAGCAACTCTTTATCATCATTGTTGCTTTTGATGCCAACTGCCATGGTACTGTACTTGCCCAGCAGCATCAGGGCGCGTTCTACGCGGGCACGGGGCCAATGCTGCACTGCTGCCATGGTTTCCTTGAGCTTGTAGTAGCCTAGTGCCGCAATAATGTCTTTTTCAGGCTTGCCTACAAGGAAGGTGGCCATGTAGAGCTTACTGAAGTGACTATAGAACGAACCGATCAGCAGGGGCATTGGTGCTGCCTTGGGGCTGTTGAGGAAGTAGTTGAGCATGCGGTACAGCTTATCCATATCCTTGCCGGTAAGCACATCGGGAAATTCAAAGATGTTGTACTCCCTGCTGATACCGATGTACTTCTGTATCATGGCGGCAGTGAGTTCTTTTTCGTTCGGCACGTTTATGCGCACCTTGCTTATTTCGTTCACCACCTTTTGCAGGTCGTTGCCCAGGTACGTGGCCAGTATCTCCGACTCGCGTTCGCCGATGGTAAATCCTACTTCTTTGCCATAGTCCCGTATCCATCCGGGCATAGCACCATCCTTTATCTTGTCTGAATTAAAGTACAGGCCCTTGTCTTTAGCGTACTTTACCGCTTTTGTCTTGCCATCTGCCTTTTTAAAGCGATACTCTATGAGCAGGACAGTGGTAGGAGATGGCTTTTCGAAATACCCCATCAATGATGCGAAATCCTTTAGAGATGCCGCATCCTTGAGTATGACAACTTGTTTCTCAGCAAACATAGGAAACCTGCGACATGCGTTCACCACATCGGCCCAGGTTACGTCCTTTCCATATAGTGTAATAAGGTTGAAGTCTTTCTCGTGAGGGAGTAGAATGTCGTTCTCGAAATGTTCTGTAAGTAAGTCTATATAATAAGGCTCTTCCCCATCTATAAGGTAGAAGGGGGCATATTGCCTCATTTTAAGCGATTGGATGATCCTGTTGTATTCTGCGTTCATACTTTATTCGTTCACAAAGATAGGCTGTGGGTCGATGTTATGGATACCTGCCAGCCGCAAATATACTTT
>CANBQQ010000078.1 GCA_947371715.1 Flavipsychrobacter stenotrophus | reverse complement strand
CTTCCTTTTTCATCGAGCAATGCTGCATACTGCACTACCTTATTGCTTTCCAGTGCCTGGTACAGGATCACAATGCGGTCGTTATAAGAAATAAAGCGGGTCTGGTAGATCTTATCAGGGAAGAAATCGAGAATGATGGTCGCTGCCTTATTCATGCTGTCGTCAAAAGCTTCCAGCATAGCACCATCTGGTGAACTGCGATAGGTGTACAACATACCGCCCGTCATCCCCACTACCGAATAATCGCCGTTACGAAAGTCGAACTTATCTAAAGGTGAATAGATCACTTCCTGCGCATGGCCGGTGTTGTAAGAACATATCCACAATAGTATGGCCAGGGTTAGCCTTGCATATCTCATACAGCAAATTTAAGAGAGGAAGACCTAATTAAAATGTGAATATTCTCAAACCAGCCCACTAATCTATTTCTCTAGTGTCAGTCTTACAAATTAATTAGTTTTACTCCATTAAGATTCAACTTTATAATACCTGTTTATGAAACAAATTGTATTCACTATTACTATTCTTGTCCTTTTTTTCAATGGCTACGGCCAGTCTTTTGAACAAATATTGGTAAAAGGCAAAAATATGGTGCAGGAGGAACGTAATAAGGTGGGTCTGGATACAGCAAACTATTCTGATGCCATTCAGGTATTAGACCAGGCAGTACGTTTAAACCCGGAAAATCCCGAAGCGCACTATTTTCTGGGTTGTGCACTTGACTACAATACTAATCCTGAGGCAAGTACCATGCTGAATATGACTGCCGATATCGCGTTAAAGGTGAGTAACGAATTTGAGACAGTTATAAAATTATCACCTAAGTACAGCGGCGAGATCCTGGCCATTGATCCTTACGAAAAACTATCGAGCTTATGGGCCTGCCTTGCGTTCAAATATGCAGCAAATAACCGGAAAGACTCCGCTCTCTGGGCTTTTACAGAAGGTAAAAAGCGCGGTGGCTTTAAAGAATTCACACTTGCCTATCACCGATTAATGTTAAATAATTGTCCGCCAAAAACAATCCTGTTTACATTTGGAGATATAGCCACAATGAGTATCTGGTATCTACAGGAAGTAGAGCATTTGAGGCCGGATATTATCCCGTTAAGTCAATTTATGCTACAGCTACCCTGGTTCGACACCTTTATATATAAACGACACCCTAACCTTTTTTCAAAAAATGGCAGTGCTTTAGAGCCTAGTCCGGTGAAGACATGGGATAAAAACAAAATAGTATCCATAGGAACAATCAATAAGGGAAAATCACTAAAATGGAAAATTCCCTATCGGGATTCCGGATATATTTATCATTCGGATGTAGTAATGCTTGATATTTTACAAAACAACAAATTCGTAAACCCGGTATGTTATCAGTTGGGATCGGACCCTGCAAATCTGTTGGGATTGAACGATCATCTGAAACGTATTTTCTATGCAGAAATGCTCACAACAGAGATAAAACCAGCAGATGACGTATCATTATATAAACCGGCTCTGGCATTTCCGTTCGGTATATTGAAGTTGGCAAATACTAACAGCACATCAGAAGAATTTGAGATCAACGGCATAAGAATTGAATTGTTGAGAGCTATTGGGCCACTGCAAAAGGCTCATAAAAATGCCGAGGTAAAAAAACTATATGAAAATATTACAACATATATTCCGCCAACTACTTATCCCTTTACAGAGACTACTGTAGAGGATTACTACAATCAATGGAAATCATATTTCGATGACCAAAAAAATTAGCTAATAGCAAAAAAATGACATAAACGGGTCTTCAATAAAGGTAGACATTGACATCTCCAAGCATCTCTCTACCTTTAACCCCTCATTTAAAAATCAAAAACCAATGAAAAAACTAGTTTTATTGACAACTGCCTGCATGATAGCCGCATTTGCACAGGCACAGACCTTAAAGTCTGATGGCACCGTGAATGACAGCCACAACAGTACTATCGGCTACCTGAAAAGCGATGGCACAGTAGAAGACAGTCACCACAGCACAATTGGCTATATAAAGAAAGATGGCACCATAGAAGATAGCCACCACAGCACTATTGGGTATGTAAAAAAAGACGGCACAATGGAAAACAGCCACCACAGCACAATTGGCAAAGTAAGTGGCAGCAATCCCAATGAGGCTATACTGAAACAGTTTTTCTTTAAATAAGAAATAAATAAGACATATCTGCACCTTTTAAACAGCCCTGTACGGGCTGTTTGACTTTATTCCTGATGCATATTTGGCAGAGTAATTCTTACCTTTATCGCCTTAAAAACATGCACACCTGCTACATATGCGCAAACAAATAACTATTGCTCTGGCCCTATCTATGACACTTTTTGGTACAATGCCTGCCCAGGCGGCATTTGTGATCAAAAAAGCAAATACTATTGAGCAGACAACTCTAATAGACAATAACAACATAACCAGTACCACTACTGATGCCGCAACTTACAATGCCGCTGATGAAAGTAGCACTGCTCTGAGTACTGACCGATCAAAAGAGAGTAAAACAGAAAAGAAAGGGTATGGTGCTGCGGCATTTATCCTTAGCCTGCTGGGTGTAGGTGCAGTGGTGGGCGCTATCCTGGTATTGCCGGCATCTTTGCTGGGTTTTATTTTACTGGGTTTATTGGCCTGTCTGCTTGGTTTCTCAGCTATAGGGTGTTCAGAGATAGATAAGAAGAGTATTTTCCCGCAGCCTGCATTGGCTCATATAGGTTTGGCATTGGGGATCATTGAGTCATTGCCATTACTTACACCAATATTCATCATCTATCTTATTTATTATCTGTGCGGCGGCGGAAGGCATAAAAATGGTTTTAAATGATCCGCTCAAAAGATATTATTACACCTCAATAAAGCAGCTATAATGGCTGCTTTATTATTTCTACCAACACACACCATATTAAATACATCTACCACGTGTATATTTAACAATTTTGCTATTGGGATCAGAGTAATAAACAGACCTGAAGCCATAAAAAATTACCTAACTTTGAAACAGTATGATTCTGGAACGCCCTATAGCCGATAATTTAGAACTGATTGCCCGACAGGTGGTGGAAGGCTTTATTATAGGACTGCATAAGAGCCCCTTTCATGGTTTCTCAGTAGAATTTGCCGAGCACAGGTTATATAACCCTGGCGACCCGCTCCGCTATATCGACTGGCGTGTGTTTGGCCGTACCGATAAGCTCTTCATCAAGCGTTTTGAGGAAGAGACCAACCTTCGTTGCTGCCTTGTCATCGATACATCTTCATCTATGCAGTTTCCGCAAGATGAAAAAAAGGTAAATAAACTACAGTTTTCCTGCATAGCCGCCGCAAGTCTCATTCAATTATTAAAGAGACAATTAGATGCTGTGTCTCTGGTTTTGTTTGATGATAAGGTCAATTACTTTTCGCAATGTCGCTCAGCACATAGCCATTACAGGCAACTGACCACCGAGCTACAGAACACACTTTCTTATCGGTCGTCAGATAAAAAGACTAATACTACAGCAGCCCTGCACCTAATAGCAGAGCAAATGCACCGCAGGTCACTTGTGGTCATATTCAGTGATATGATTGATGAGGCCGATGACGTCGACGCGCTATTTTCAGCTCTGCAGCACCTTCGCTACAATAAACATGAGGTCATACTTTTCCACGTTATGGATGGCAGCCAGGAGCTCGACTTCGAATTTGAGAACAGGCCTTACGAGTTTGTAGATATGGAAAGTGGCGACCGCATAAAACTACAGCCACAGCAGATAAAAGAACAATATGTTACCCGCATGAGAGACTTCCAACAGGTAATAGAAGATAAGTGCCACCATTACCAGATTGATAGGATAAAGGTGGATCTTTCGCAGCCGGTAGATGAGGTTTTGCACGCATTTTTAGTGAAGAGAAATAAATTGATGTAATTATAAGATTTTTACCTACCTTTGCAACCCTTTTGGGAGTTGAGAAGAAGAGTTGTGCATTGTAGTTTCATGAGGTTAGAATCGGTATACGATCCAATTAATTGAAAATAAAATAGTTAGCTCTCCAACAACATCCAAACCGGGAACTGTTAGCTGCCAATATTAGAGGTGATGAAACACAATCGGGAATTTGAAATAGCTTGGCAGGGGTTAAAACCAGGACCTCAGACTTACATATACGATATCGATGATCGTTTTATGCAGGAAAGAGGAGTTGATGATAGCTTCACCAACTGGAAGGCCCAGGTGAAATTGACTTTTGACAAACATGAGAGTTTTTTCATGTTGCACTTTGACATAGGAGGAAAACTGACCGTACTGTGCGACCGTTGCGGAGACGATTTTGAACTTGATCTTTGGGATGAATTCAACCTGATCATTAAGCTCACAAGCGAAGAAGCCGGTACTATCGAAGACGAAGACGATGTGGTATTTATACCAAGAAGCGAAACCGTTATCGATATCAGTAATTGGATGTATGAATTCTTGTTGCTTAGCGTACCTTTGCAACATATACATCCCGATCATGCAGACGGTACTTCAGGTTGTAATGCTGAGGCACTGAACCTGCTGGATCAGCTCTCCGAGATCGATGAACCAAAAGCCAATCCACTTTGGAAAGGACTGGAATCGATAAAAATCGAGAAATCTTCTTCGCCAAAAGCGAAAAAAGAAAAGAAATAGTAGTAAATTTCCTGTTCTGAACAGGGTGAAATAAATAGTAATAAATAACAAACAATAAATAAAGTAAGATGCCTAATCCTAAAAGACGCCACTCACAACAAAGGGGTGCAAAACGCAGGACACACTACAAAGCTTTCGCAGAAACGTGGAGCACAGACGGAACAACAGGTGAAACTCACCTGCGCCACCGCGCACACTGGGTAGAAGGTAAACTTTTCTACAAAGGAAAATTAGTAATTGACAATGCACCAGCAGCTGCTGCTGAAGGTGAAGCTAATCAATAAACGTATTTTCGCTTGATGAAAATAGGGCTGGATATCATGGGCGGAGACTATGCTCCTGCCGAAGCTATTAAGGGTGTGCGATTGTTCTTAGAACAATCGCACGATTCTAATGTACACCTCGTGCTGATTGGCAACAAGGATGCAGCAGAACCATTTATGTCTGAACTGGAACCTTTCCAGGGCAGATTTACTTTGGTAGATGCTCCTGAGATCATAGGCATGCATGAACACCCCACCAAGGCATTAAAGGAAAAACCAAACTCCAGTATTTCTATGGGTTTTGGCATGCTCCTTAAAGGCAAGGTAGATGTGTTTATGAGTGCAGGCAATACCGGCGCTATGCTGGTAGGGTCTATGTATTCAGTAAAAGCAATAGATGGCGTATTGCGCCCAACTATTGCCTCTCCTATTCCACGTCTCGATGGTAAGTTCAATTTGCTACTTGACGTAGGCATCAACGCCGACTGCAAGCCGGAACACCTGGTGCAGTTTGCCCAATTGGGTAGCCTGTATTCAAAGCACGTACTGGGTATGGAAAACCCGCGTGTGGCATTACTCAACATTGGCGAGGAAGAAGGCAAGGGCAACCTGCTGGCGCAAAGCACCTACCCGCTTTTGAAAGAGTGCCAGGGTATCAACTTCGTTGGCAACGCTGAAGGCCGTGATGTATTTACGAATAAAGCAGAAGTAATAGTTTGCGAGGGTTTTGCAGGTAATGTTATGCTGAAAATGGCAGAATCATTATACGACATCCTGGCCATACAGAAGGGCTTTAAGGATCCGTTCCTTGAAGACTTTAACTTCGAAAAATACGGTGGTACTCCTATTCTGGGCATCAATGCTCCGGTAATCATTGGTCACGGCATCAGCCACGCCCTTGCTTTCCAGAACATGATAAAAGTAGCAGAAAAGATAGTTAGCTCTAACCTTACTGATCTGATCAAAGAGCAGTTCAAACAACAGGTAGATACTACTACAGAAGCCGCAAGCAACTAATTAAGAATAAATAACTTTTTACAAGAGATAGCCTTACGGCTGTCTCTTTTTGCGTGTATAGGTAGTAGAATTGTTGGCTATAATCATTTATGTGAACATCTGAAATCTACCAGCCTATACCGGGCCATGAAACAGAACAAAAGGTATTTTATAATGTTCATGATTTTTCAGCAAATAGCAAACGGGCTTTAGAATAGTTTTCATCTATTCCGAAGTGTTACGGGACCGAAGTGTTGGCCATTACTAAATGTTCTTCAGCATGCTTCTTAACTCCCTGCCACCAGATTCTGATATTGGGAAGTTTCTGTAGCTGGTCCTTACTTCGTCGCTGGTGATCTCGTTAACAAACGATAATTGCACCACCTCGGCCCTGTTTACCTGCACAAACTGATTATGAAGATTCTTAGGTACAATATGTTGCATGGTCTTCTGTAGTGAGCTCCTGATCAGGTATTCGGCCTTATCTGTAGCATTAAATACACTCACATAGTTTTTCTGGGAAGTGAGATAAACCACGTCTTTCCACTCTATCTTTTTGTACTTGCTGCCATGCTTTACAAAAAAGAAAGTAAAGTCCTCCTCACTTACCTTTTCAGGTGCTACAGTGTGGTTACTGAAATTATTGATAGCATTTTGTATGGCTACATAAAGCGAACTGGCATTGACAGGCTTGGTAAGGTAGGCCGAAGGATTGGCTGCCGCAGCATCTTTAACATCATGGTAATCGCCGGATGTAACGAAGATAAAAGGCTTTTTATACATCTTATGCAGCACTTTGCCCAGTTCTATGCCACTTCCCCTGCTATCCAGGTTTATATCCATTAATACCAGGTCATATTCGCAGGCAGAAAAAGCAGTCAGGGCATCCTTTACTGAGCTCACGGCCTTAACTACGGAGAACCCAAAATTTTCGAGCAACAGACTAAGGTTATGTACCCATATATCCTCATCCTCAACAATAAGAATTGAAATAACTTGTTCCATATAAGCGGTGATAAAAACGTTTGTACCCAGATTTTATTAGTTCGTACTCATTTATTTACTATCTATACTCAAAATGCGATAGTGTTTCCTATTGATTCCTAAATTTACCTTGATAAATTCTGCCCGGGTACAAAGGCATAGCTATCAAATAAATTAAGGCGAAAGATAAAGAACTTTGAACTCATTAACTATGCAATAACAAATATATTATTTTAAAACCCTAAACTACGCTAAGCCATTCTATAATTCTTACCAGGGAGGGTCTTGATAAGTCCCTGCATCTCCAAACCGAGCAATGTTGCTGCCAGCATAGAACTCGGTAAGCCTGTATGATGATACAATTCATCTGAATGAACTGTATCTTTCGTCTGCATTAGGTCTACGATCTTCTGCTCCTCTGGTGTGAAGTTGATAAAGAGTTGTTTCTGAACCGGCTTCTTTTTCTTCTTATCGGTCCAGTTCATAAGTTCCAACAGGTCGTCGGCTTTCGTGATCATGTGTGCCATATTGCAACGAATCAGGTCATTACAGCCGGCACTACGACTGTCATTTACTCTGCCAGGGTATGCCATTACTTCTCTATTGTAACTAGCGGCCATTTTAGCGGTGATCAATGCCCCACCCGACGCACTGCTTTCTACCACTATGGTCACGTCACTCATGCCAGCTACAATCCGGTTTCTCATTGGGAAATTACCCCTGTCAGGTAAAGTACCTGAGGGAAACTCAGTGAGCACACCGCCGTGTTCGACCATTTGGCGCGCCAATGCCTGATGGCTATATGGGTAAACTCTGTCCAACCCATGCCCCAATACCCCCACATTGGCAATACCTGCCGTTACAGACTTTTTATGAGCTATGGCATCAATACCAAGCGCCAGTCCGCTAACCACAAGCAAGTTATCAACGCCTCTGAGTTCATCGATCAATTCCTCTGTAAGTTGCTGTCCGTAATCAGTATTCCTACGCGTTCCAACTATAGCCACTACCCGCTCTGCATCAAGGTTAGCATTGCCTTTATAAAACAACAATAACGGTGCATCGCTACAATTAGAAAGTCTTTTTGGCGAGTTCTTATTCAGCAACAACACTTTTACATTATTCTTCAATACAAACGCCAGTTCTTTTTCTGCCTGGCGCAATACATCGACCTCTTTTATTGCCCGGGCTTTTACCTCGCCAATTCCTTCGGCATTCTTTAGTTCTTTAAGCGGGCACCTGAATATATTAGTCGCTGTTTCAAAATGGTCGAGCAAAGCTCTCCCCATTTTGGCACCAATACCCGGCACCATGGTAAGTGCCAGTTGATAATATAGTTCTTCATGCTCTTCTTTTGGCAGCATATTTGCATGGTATATAACAGGACGGAGAAACAAAGAAGGCCCCAGCCCAATGGTGATAGTAAATAAGTAAGGAAACAAAAATAAAAGTTGAAAGGGAATTACGACGATTGTGCGCATAATTTATTTATTCACACTTATCGCCAGCGCCACGAACCAAACTAATAATACTATACTGCATTTGTTTTAGGCCGTCAAATATTGCACTTTTGTACCACGCAACCTCAATAAACATGAAGAAGATAATATTAGCCATATTAGCCACAGTAACTTTAGCACCGGCATTTGCTACCAGCAAAATAAAGAAACCAGCAAGCAACAGTCCTATTGTATCAGTAACCGTACAGCGCACAGCCTGCTATGGCAAATGCCCTGAGTACACTATACAGATAGATGCCAACGGCTATGCCACGTACACGGGCACAAGAAATATGAAAATGCTGGGTACCTACAAGAAGAAGATAGGCACTACAAAGACTATGGCTATCATTAACCAACTAATAGCCTATAAGGTAGATACCTGCAGAAAGATCTATGACAACCGCATACCAGACCTACCCGGCATTCAGTATTTTATTCAGTACAAAGACAGCGTACAAAAGATATACAGCGCCGAATGGGGTCCGCAATACCTTAAAGACGTTGCCACTGACATGGACAACCTGGGACGGAACCCCAATAAAACATGGACAAAGGTGAAGAAACCAATGAAAAAGTAAATAGACTTAAAAGACAAAAGATCCGGGTCATCCGGATCTTTGTATTTATAGCAGTTGCTAACAACCTATGATTTTGATATTCTGCCCACACCTGCAAAATGCCTGTGCCAATATTCTTCTTTCAGGCTACTGATCATAATGCCCTGAGTAGTAGATGCATGAACGAAGTAGTCGTTCATCAGATATACGCCTACGTGTGAAATACGGCGACCACGGGTTTTGAAGAATACCAGGTCTCCCTCATGCGCCTCATCGGCCTTGCGCAGGTGCTCGCAATTGCTGAACTGCTCGTAAGAGGTGCGCACCAGATCAAGGCCAAACACTTCCATATACAGCTTCTGAACAAACCCTGAGCAATCTATACCATCCTTATCAGTTCCGCCCATACGGTAGTCAACACCATACCATGCGTCAATAAATTTGAATAAAGAGTAGTTGTCAATATCTCTATTAGCAACACCCATCATACTCGCATACTTTTCGGTAAGGGGATTGTTTTCAACTGACTTATTCCCGGTCTCTGATTTTCCCTTTGACTTGGTGTTGCCTGCAACTGGTGCTTTGCCTGTATTGGCACCAACCGGCTTGGCTATCTTTCTTTTAGCTGTATACTTTTGTTCAGGGTACTTTACCGACTTATCAATGCATTCTGTAGTAGTACAATTCTTATTATGGCCATCCATATAGATATCGTCTATAAAGCGGGGCTG
>CANBQQ010000077.1 GCA_947371715.1 Flavipsychrobacter stenotrophus | reverse complement strand
GTGTGTACCCTGCCCTTATTATATTATAACAACCGGTCGGTTATTCTTTTATCAATCGCTGCGTTACCTTTTGTTCGCCGTGGGTCAATTCTACAAGATAAATACCTGCAGCAAAACTGTTCAGTGGAACACTTATAGCTCCATTCTGCAGTTCGCCAAAATCCTTGTTAAAGATGCTTAAGCCGGTGATATCCATAACACGCACGTTAACATTTTCTTTCTTTCCTGAAGTAAAGCTGATCTTAACATCATCAGTAGTTGGGTTCGGTGAGATGCTCACTGCAAGAGGCTTAACAGGAACTGATGCAGTTGATTTCAGCGCCAATTCAAAACGGCAATTTCCCTGTGATTTAGCATCGCCGGCAATTGAGAACCTATACTCACTTCCGGCAGCCAGTTCTATACTTCTGTTTAGCCATTTATCGCGAAGAAAAACTGAAGTATTCTCTGGTAAGATCATGTCGTCAGCCCTGATGATAAAATCTTGTTTGTAAGAGCTGGTGATACCCAATGGCACAACCTTGTCTTTTACAAATTGCCGTGCATCTATTGCCATCTTCCTATTATCAGTTGAGATACCATAGAAACTCAGGTCGCCAAACGCAGGTTTAACAGCATCATACATTGCATCTTCAGCATCTGTAGCAGCTGCATTGAAATTAATGGTGAGCATATCCCACATGTGGTAGGAAGCGTCATAAATATTCAACGAAATATGTTCTTGAGACTGCTGCTTAAACAAGATAGTGTTCACCGTATCAGACTTCATACTCTCAGTAAACGTCAACTGCTTCAGATCGTCGGCAGCACGCACCTGAACACAGGCATTAGCTTGAATATAATACGAGGTTGAATTTATAGTTACCGGCTGGAACTGACCAGCAACGCCAAGAGATGCATTGTAGACATAAAATGCAGAACCGGTAATATCACCTGTTCCACCTAGTGTTACTGCACGACCTGCATATATGGCCGCGCCAATATTAACAGGTGACGGATAAGGGTTGCCGACCATATTGAAGTCCTGATGTGTAGTATCTGTAGCTCCTCTTGATAATGTAACAACCTGCGTACCCTGATTTACCGGTCCGCTCATTGCTACAATATTAGGTGAAGGTGTATAGCTAAATCCTCCAAGTCCCTGTCCCTTTATACCTCTCATAAATAAGCGTATACCCTGATACCTTTTCAGTTTATTGGAATCAGCTTCAGTACCATTGATCTTTGTAATTGCCTTCCATCCCGGATCATAGGAGAGTGAAGAGTTTTCGGTGTACGGATCGAGCCTGAAAGCAGACGGTGCGTTCGTACCTGTAGTTGTGAAACCATTAGTGGCACCACCCTGGCCGGTAATGTCCATATACGGCTGCAACTGACCAAGCGAAATGCTGGTACTAAACGGATGTGCCCAGAAACGATAACGGCGCATGCCACCCTGTATGTACTGATATACCTTAACCTTACCTGAAATAGGTGTGCCTGATGCTATTTCCGCAATCCTCGCAGACCCGCTGGCATCAGAATACAATGCAAGGCTATCATTTGTAGCCAGGGTACCCGATGTTATATATAATGTACTGCGTACTGTCATTCTTGAAGCGGTATCAATAGATACACCAGAGGCATTGTCTATTTCAACTTCATTAACTGTCCCCAAGCCCTTTACTAATTGAGCCGAAGATCCATTGAGTGATAACTTACCCGGGCCGGTTATTGCTCCGTTATTTGTCAAATCACCCTTTATATTTAACTGTGCGCCCGCTCCAAGAGATACCGAGGCTCCACTAACCAATATTACATTTCTTGCTGTACCCGTGGCCGCTGCTGCAATAGCAGGATAAGTGGCGGATGATGGTATTGTTATATCATCGGTAACTGTTGGCACTGTACCGCACCCCCAATTGGCTTCTGTATTCCAATCTGCGGAGGTGGCACCGGTCCACTGCATTATACCAAAGCTTACGTTATGAGTGGCGTATGCGGCTCCACATGCTGTTGTAACTGTATAAGAAATAACTGCTGACCCTGTTGATAGCGCTGTTACTACTCCACTACCGTTGACCGTGGCAACTGACGGATTACTGCTGCTCCACGTACCGCCAACTGCTAAGTCTGACAGTGTAATGGTACCACCAACACAAGCCGTTGTATCACCTGTTATTGTACCGGGATCGGGGCTATCATTGATAGTAATTACCTTGCTTGCAGCAGCAGTACCGCAGACTGTAGTAACAGTATATGAAATAGTATCTATACCTGCGGTAACTCCTGCTACTACCCCACCTACCACCGTAGCAGTAGCATTGGACGCATTCCAACTTCCGCCCGGCGCGGCATTTGTTAATGTGATCGACATACCGGTACAAACAGACGAAGCCCCCATTATAGTTCCGGCATCAGGAACTGCATTGACTGTAACATAGTGTGAGGCAACAGAAGTACCACAAGAATTGGTAACTGAATAACTAATTGTATCTACCCCTGCGCTTACACCGGTAACAACACCTCCTACAACAGTTGCAAAAGCATTAGAGGCACTCCAGGACCCGCCAGGCGCAGCATCTGACAAAGTTACCACGCTTCCAACACACACGGATGAAGCACCTGTAATGGTACCTGCATCGGGCGAAGTTATTACCGTAACAACAAATGAATCGTAACGCGTTCCACAAACGTTGGTTGCAGAATAGGTTATAGTATCTACACCAGCTGACACTCCTGTTACTACGCCATTAACCTGTGTAGCGAAACCATTTGTTGCGCCCCATGTGCCGCCAACAGCCGCATTGGAAAGTGTAATAGTATTACCTGTGCAAACAGAAGAAGTACCGGTGATATCTCCAACATCAGCAAGCGGATTAACTGTAATAGGCCAGCGAACAAGACTGGTATCGAAACCGCGGATCATATAGTAGTCTATAGTATCGGCACCAGCAGCTATACCTGTAACTACACCCGTCACCGGATCTACAGTTGCTTTTGATGGCTGTGAACTTACCCACAAGCCGCCAGTAACGGTATTGCTAATAGTTATTGTGGCACCTACGCATACTGACGTAGAACCAGATGAAGTTCCGATCAGAGGTAAAGGATAGTTTTTGATCACTGAAACCGTGTTGGTAGTACTGTTACCGACAACAATATCAGGATAACCATCGCGGTCAACATCTCCTGTAGTAACTGTAACGGGAGCGGGCCCAGCTGAAAGGTCTACTTGCGTTGCAAAGGTGGAACTATTTATAGTACCTGCGGTAGCTGTATTTCTTAACACAGATACTGTACCCGCATATGCGTTAGACACCACTACATCTATCTTACCGTCACCATTAAAATCAGCAACATTAATACCCGTTGTGCCGGATGCTGCGCTGCCTATTGTAAACACAAACTGAGGATCGAAAGCAATAGCTCCTCCTATAGTAGATATATTTTTGAACACTGATATAGATCCGTCATTGATATTTGTAACCAGCAATTCGGGTAATTGATCAGTATTCCGATCAATATCTGCTGCTACTATATCTATTGGACCACTTCCCGTGGTTATCGAAACAGATGTACCAAAAGATATTGTTCCAGGAGACGACGCGTTGGGCGCATAAGTCAACGACGAACCGTTATATACTCCGGGAGATCCCGTTGCTCCTGAATTAGCGGTTGCTACATCGGGCTTACCATCATTATTAAGGTCTGCAAAACAAATACCGGAAGGTGCTGAGCCGGCGGATATAAATACAGGGCTTACGAATGAGATAGAACCAACTGACGAAGTGTTGCGCAAAATGCCAATAAAACCACCGGGATATGACAGCGCAATATCTGGCTTCCCATCTCCATCAAAATCAACGATGGCACTAACCGCAGTAAAGCCAGAGATACCGATAAAAGAAGCCGAGAATGTAGGCGCTCCTATAGTAGATGTATTTCGAAGAATAGCCAGAGTTGAGCCACTGGTATGACTGTTTGTAATCACACCATCTAGCTTACCATCACCATCAAGATCGGCGAGCTTAGCGTTATTTGCTTTAAAAGTAGATCCCAAACCTTGTGCAGTTCCGCTAAACGACGATGTTGTAAGTGAACCCTGAGCAGTGCTGCTATTTAACATTGCGGTATATGAGGGATTATCGACATTGTTGACTAACAGGTCCGGCTTCAGATCGCCATCTATATCGCCGATAGCACCCCCAAAAGGAGTAAGAGCGGTTGATACACAAACATAACTTACATATGGTTTAAAATTGACGGTATTGGGGTCGAAATAAGTATTAGTAAATTTCAACCTGAACAAACTGTCGGTATATGCAGTGAGATGACTTGCCTTATTTAATATAGAAACCGGACCAGGTGTAGCACCGTAAGGAATTGTCACAGAAACCAATGTAGTAGTCGCTCCAGTTACGGTAGCCTGCATAGTACCAAAACGAACTATTATATTAGATGAACTATTGCTGAACCCTGCACCTGTAATGGTAACGGTAGCGCCAGGTATTCCTTCGTTTGGCGTAATACCGGAAATACTAATAGCAGTAACAGGATCATTACGGAAAACAGAAATAGCACCTGTTAAAGTATCTGTCGCAACCATGTCGGCCTTGCCGTCATTGTCCAGGTCACCAATAGCTATTGCAATAGGATTGGCCGCAGGTGTAAAATCTGTTTTCGAAAATGAGGTAGTTGTACTAAATGCAGCAGCATCAGCGGCTGTATTGCGCATAACTGTAACAGTAGTGGTTCCGGTATTGGCAACGGCGATATCGGGTTTACCATCACCGTCGAGGTCACCTATTGCCAACGCATTCGGATTTGTTCCAGTACCTATCGTCACATCAATTTTGGCTACCATGGTAATGGTACCTACTGTAGAGTTATTGCGGAATAAGGAAACGGTACCTGAGCCCTTATTTGTAACCGCAATATCGGCCTTATTGTCATTATTAAGATCTCCGATTACTAACGCAGTTGGCGTAGTAGTTGTAGTGGCGGTAGTAGCAGTTGCAAAGGTGCTTATATTAATAAAGCCTGCGGTAGCTGTGTTACGGAACAGTGATATTGTAGTAGCTCCGCTATTGGCAACTGCGATATCGGGCTTGGTGTCGCCGTCAAGGTCGCCAATAGCAATACCTTGCGGAGAGGCCCCTGTTGTAAAATCCTGTTTTGCGGCAAATGAAGCAGAAGTGAATGACACATTCTTAAATGACATATTACGGAACACAGAAATAGAATTTGATCCAGTGTTAGATACCGCAATATCTCTTTTGCCATCACCATCAATGTCGGCAATGACTATACCATAAGGATTAGTACCTGCCGTAAAATCAACTTTTGCGGCAAACGAGCCACTTGTAAATGCACCACTTGTGGTAGTGTTACGATAAACAGACACTGAGTTGCCAAAGTAATTGGCAACCGCTATGTCAGGCTTACCGTCACCATCCAGATCACCAATAGCAACACTGTATGGAGTAGCACCTGTGGCAAAATCTAGTTTAGCATCAAATGACCCAGCAGTAATACTACCGGATGAACTTGTATTCCTGTAGAGAGATACGGTATTACTTACCTTATTTACCACTACCAAATCCGATTTTCCATCACCATCAAGATCACCGATAGCAGTGTAAAACGGGCTGCTGCCTGTACTGAAATCTATTTTATCACTAAGACTTACTACGTCGTGAATATAACCTGCCGTATCAAATTTAGGAAGAAAGGCATACTGTTCGAAACCTGTCAACGTATCGGCTGTATTTAATACAGACAGCGGTGTATAGGTAGCGCCCAATGGTACTGTAACAAGAAGCGTAGTAGTGGAACCAGACGAAATGGTAGCTTTAGTGGCACCAAAATAAACTATATGATTAGCTGAAGTTGCATCGAACCCAGTACCTGTTATAGTAAGAGTTGATGAACCTGCATTGGCAATATTCGTTGACACCCCCGTAATAACAGGTTTTCGAATAACAGGAGATGGTGTAATTTCTCCTGTAGAGAGGATTTGTGCAGGAACCTGACCGCCATCAGGACTTACAAAAAATATGGCGCTCACTTGTGTTGTAAGACCACCGGAAGTAGTTCCGAAAAATATTCTGCCATTTCCCCAATTGGCAATTAGTAACTTCTTTGTGGCAGTCCATGTTGGTGAACCGGTGGCAAATCTAATAGTATGTACCGAAGCAGTACCCAGATCAAGTGTTGAATTTTCATTCAGCATTAAAGTGCCAAGAGTGATTGTAGCTGCTGTAGTGATGCCCGTAGTTGTGATATTCCCCCCATTAAGTGTTATGGATGCCGGAATGGTTAAAAGCGTTACCGTGTTACCACTGGTAATTGAAGCTCCCGGGTTCAATCTTACTTCTCCCGCGTCTATGCGAAGACCGCTTAGTGTCACGCTAGTACCGGTAAATGTTAATGTAGCACTACCTTTCTTAGCCAAAATTGCTCCTGTTCCACTTATCGCACTGGTCAGGGTATTGACAGCACCTGTGCCGTAGGAACCATTAGAGGTTTGATTAACAGTAAGTGTAGCACCTGACGCTATAAAAAGTGTATTTGCAGCTGTACCTGAACTGACACCAAACGAGCTGGATAAGCTACCGACTGAATTCACCGTATTATTGAGAGAAATAGTTGGAGAAACCAGCGTAATTGGTGCAAATGTAAGATCGCCTGAACTAAGTGCAGATGAGGAGAGCACGTTGATCTTACCATCTACTATTTTAGTACCACCCGTCCAGGTGTTGGCGGTGCCAGCCAGAATAAGTGTGCCCGGACTGCTTTTCACCATCTGCCCAACACCCCTTATGTTTCCGGATAACGTTAACGAACCACTTGACAATATAGATATTCCCACACTAGTCGACGCAAGATTCACGGGAGAACTCAATGTATGAGCAACGCCGCTGGCTATCAATGTTCCACCACCAGTATAGGTAGAATTATTACCTAAGCTATTTAAAACAACGTCTACGCTACTAATAGCATATGTACCCGCAACAGATGAGAGATATAATGAACTAAATGGATTAATAGTTATAGTGTTGGAAGCACCGTTAGCAATAGATGTGATTGATGTCAATTCCAGGATTCCACTGTTGGTTATGGTAGAGCTGCTACCTACAGTAATGCCTCCATTTATTGTGTTTGCCCCACCAAGTCTAAGCAGGCCGCCTAAGTTACCGGTAGAGCCATCCCAAGTACCGCCACCTAAAAATGTAAGGGGAGCCGTACCTGAAAGTACTCCACCAATGCTGATGGTACCACCTAAAACAAGGCTGGTACTACCTCCTCCTGTAATGATATTCTTATTCGTAACGCCACTAATCGGAATTGATAATGTACTTGCAGGGAAACCAAAAACTATGGTAGTTGATGCATTGGATAGAATCACATCGCTTGTACCGCTTATTGTTGCCCCGTTAAGCGTCAAGGAAGCTGTAGCTGAAGGTGTAATATTGAGATTGGCCGTTCTGGTTGCTGTAACCTCTATTGCACCTACTGCCTGCGCACCACCAGTAAGTGTAACAGCTGTGCCCGTGCCGACTGTGCTAAACTGCGCCCATGCTGTAGAGTTAGGAACACTGCCTCCTGTCCAGTTGCCACCACTATTATATGCTAATCCGCTGGGAGAACTCCAGGTAACCTGAGCTCCGGCATTTGCCCAAAGGAGCAATAAAAAAACCAGTAATAATAAAGTCTTTTTCATAAGGTAATTTTTCATTTTCACTATGGGTATACTGAATAAATACACCACTCCCATCTACACAATCACCATTAAATAAACCCGCATAACGGGTGCTGACATTTTGTTTTCAAGGAGAGAAATTAACCATGAGTTAATATTATTATTTGACAGTAAAATATTAATCCGTTAACTCATGTAAAAATATGTAAACAATCGTAAATAGTTCGCTTACTTTCGATCAGATTGTATAAAATAACAAATTTTAACAAATATAAAGTTATCATAAATAACAAAGGTTGCCAATTGGCAACCTTTGTTATTCAACTCTTTCAATTTTTTATTAGTCGTTACCGGTGATAGTAACCTTACCTGTGAACTTACCGTGAGGTGTGTTTACATTGACAAAGTATATACCCGCAGCTTTATCCAGGTGAAGATCGATCTTCCTGTTAGTCACCATATTGGCTTCCATCACTTTCTGACCCAGAATGTTAGTCACTGTCAATACACCTTGTTCGGTATAATCAGAAGTTACGTTCACACTGAAATTACCATTGTTCGGGTTAGGATAGATCTTCACATCTGTAACACCGCCATTGGTAACGTTCTTGATACCGGTTGGTGTCTTGTAGTAGGTCTTCTGCATACATCCGTGACGGGTAGTGATAACCCAGTAGTACTTGCCAGCGAAATCAGGTGTAGGATTGTAGTAGTTCTGGTTGGTCTCACCTGACAATAAAGTAGAGTCAAGTGTTGACGCATCATCATAACCCCACTGGTAACTACCCTCATCGCTAGGAGAACATACGAAGTCGGTATTGAAGTACCATACATCAGGATGATCAGAAAGATCATTACTTACGATAACTGCGAATGAATCGCGGCTGGTACAAGTAAAGCCTGTAACGTTAGATGTAAGGTAAACCCATGACATGCCAGGATTAGTGAAGTTAACCAGGCAATACTGATCGGTAGAGCCGGTAGCCCAAACCTGTGCATTGAAGCTAGACCATACGTAGTTAATACCCGGCAGCGGTGTTAATCCTGCACCGAAGTTCTGATACATTGTTCCTGCGCAAAGGTATGGAGGAGACATTGTTGTGATCTGCGGTGGTGCAGGCGGAGCCGGCTCTACATTCGCATGAACAGTTTGCGTGTTCACACAACCATTCGCCGTAAGCGTAAAGATGTAGTTAACAGGGATGGTAACAAGGCCCGGAACATTTGTCAAAGTTTCATTGATAACAAATGTACCGCTAGCAGCTGTAGGAGTGATTCCCGCAACAGCCGGACGAGTCCATGCGAAAACTGTGAAGTCAGTACCAGTTCTTGCGAAGTACAAAATAGGGCTGCCACTACAAACAGTAAAGGCAGTATCGCTGGTCAACGTTGGCAATGGATTTACTGTAACAGTAAAGTTCTGTGTATTAGAGCAACCATTAGCTGTAAGCGAATAAATATAGATAACATTTACAGCTACAGAATCTGTGCTGGTCAATGTTTCATTGATACCACCAACGCCAGTATTTGCCGGGTTGGTAATGTTCGGCACTGCAGCTCTTGTCCATGAATAGGTAGTACCTGTTGGCGTTGCACCCGGTATATAATTAAGAGGCACTCCACTACATACAATTTGCGTCAGCGCACTGTTTAATACAGGCGTAGGATTTACAACTATAGTATCAACCGCATAGTCAGTGCCACAAGAATTGGTAACCGCATAACTGATAATAGCTGTACCCGCACTTAAGGCTGTGGCTACACCTGCTGAAGTTATCGTCATTACTGTTGGCACGGAAGTACTCCATACACCACCTATTGCCGGGTCTGTAAGGGTTAGCGATGTACCTATACAAACGCTATCCACACCACCATGTATCGTATCAGCAAATGGTAAAGGATTTACATAAACTGTATCAGTAGTATCAGCGATACCGCAGAAGTTAGTGAATGTATAATGCATGACTACAACTCCCTGCGCAATACCCAATACTGCACCCGTTACCGAATCGATCTTCGCAATGGTAGTATCTGTACTTGTCCATACACCACCTATTGTAGTGTTGGT
>CANBQQ010000076.1 GCA_947371715.1 Flavipsychrobacter stenotrophus | reverse complement strand
CTGCACATAAAATCATTTACGTCAACCAAAGATTTTATATATGGGCTGATGATCCTGTATATAATTAGCAAAACAAATCATTAATGTTGCAGGGATAACAATAATAACAAATAAAAAGAAGATATTTTTTGCAGTAATTAGCTTATAATTTTCAGGCCATTTTGAAATAATTTTCTCTCCTTTATTACCTGAGAAGGAACGAATAAACAAAACAAAAAAGATCGACACTATAGGCATCAGAATTAACTTGTTGTAAGAATAATCTTCACTCAAAAATAATCCCAAAATATCCAATCCAATGAGACATCGCAGTAACGAAAGGAAAAACAATATGTGTATTGAGATAACAACAAACAATGTGCCTGTCGCGCTAAATTTATACACACCTGATCCTCTCTGTTTATAAAAACGAAAGAAAAAATTAAAGACAAACTTGTACACTGGTCAATAAAGTTTAGAATGATCTACTTAGGAAAGCTTAGTCGTTGTAGGTGCGTGGTACTTTAGGATCTGTGATGATGATATAGTCGCCAAATTTCTTGTACTTGCTCCAGTCAACTCTTGGGAACGTATCATCGCTTGAGGTTGAGACTATCATTCGTTTAAGTTTGGGGTTGTAGTTAAGCAGTTGAGTGGCGATGGCAAATCCTTCGTCGCTATGGAATTTTCCGTTTACCTGCATTATCTTTTTTAGCTTGTATTTCTTTTTGTACTGCGCTATTGAGTAGGCCATTGTTGCATCCCAAAGAGATTGTGCCACTACGAGGTCGAATCCGCCCATGTTTGGTGGTGGTGCAGGTTGTGTGCTGTCAGTGCCGGTAGCGTGTTCGCTTACGCCGGTCAGCTTTTCCAGGTATTTACCTTTAGCAACAGCGTAGGGTAGCGGAGCAATGTTGTCTTTAGAAATTGATGGCAGATCTTTAAGGTATTCCTGTCCTTTGCGGCCGGCAAGATTTGCATAACGCGCTGGTGCATTGGCACAGACTACATCAATCTGATATTCTTTTGCGAATTCGATCATTGGTTTGTAGTCGCGGTAATTGCTCCATGCGCGGGCATCTTTAATAAAGTGCTTTTCCTTAATGAACCCTTTAAGGAATTCATTCATTACAGGCTGCACATCACGGTCAAACATTTCCATCGATAATGCAAGATCATTACCGTATTTGTTATAGAGTAGTTCGAATAGAGTTCTTTCAAGGTAGTGCGTGACGCTGTCGTTGTGCTCTTCGCCGAATAGGAGTATGTCGTAATTGATAAGGTCTTCCGCAACAACATTCAAGGGTACTTCTTTGTCGAGCTTTACAGAGTAGATACGGTAGTTAGCGTCTGATAACTGCGCGTTTGCAGCAAATACAAGTGGGAAAAGGATAATTAGGAGTAAGTATTTTTTCATTCCTGTGGTTTTGGTAAAGCTACTATTTTTCTGAAACCTTTAATTTATGTTCGCCACAAAAAATGCCCCATTAATAAGTTGGTTTGCTTATTAATGGGGCAAGTATAATAATTGCTTGAAAATTATGATTTAGCCAAAGATCCTTTCAGGAAGTCTATGACTTTTACTTCAGTTGCGTCTAATTCACGCAGATCAGCAAGGATAACAGATACCCAGTCGGTAAGGTGAATGAGGTAGAATGCTTTTTCCCAATAAGACTTACCCTGAGAGTAGATCTCAATGATATTTGGTGTGTACTTCTTGAATACCTTTTTATTGATCTCCATTCTAGTTTGTACACGCTCATAGTCGTCTTCGTTGCGCAGCAAAATCACTACTTTGTCTTTAGCTTCATCTCTCCAGCCTACGAGTTCGTTATGGTTCATCTCAGGTATGACGCCATGCCAGCAAAGCATTTTGCTGTTTTCGTTAAGTTGCTGGCGGAAGCGGATAGCAACACCTTCAAAATTTGATGCTGAATAGATGATAGGCAATTTGCCAAAGATCTTCTTCGCTATTGCGTTAGCTTTTTTCTGCGTGTCTTTTTCTGCCGCCTTCATTTCCTTAATGGTAGCAGTTATGTCTTTTTCAAACTTGTTATCGATCAGTGCGAAATGATTGATCGTATAGAGTATCTGAATCAATGAATAGCCGAGGCATGAACGCGGTGGCATGCCAGCAGGCACAAGTATACAGTCCAAACCTTTTTTCTTAGCTATTTCTGCTACCTTGCCGCCTGATGTAATGCAGACAACTGTAGATTTCATTTTTATCGCATGATTGAGCGCATCGACAGTTTCTTCGGTGTTGCCGGAGTAAGAGCAAACGATAACCAGAGAGTTTTTTCCTGTAAAAGCAGGCAAAAAGTAATCTTTGTTGACTACGAAAGGAACTTTCAGCTTATCGAAAACGAAATTTTGAACAATTGAGGCGCCTATGCCACTACCGCCAAGGCCGGTAACAACAACGTTGGAAAAGTCAGTTACAGGTGAAACAAAGCGGTGATTTTTACCTATTATTAAACCCTCTTGCAGTTGGGTCGAAAATTCGTGTACTAACTTTTTCATGCTACATTTATCGTTTTAATGTCCAAACATAGTGAAATTGGTATAAAGGGAGAACATTTAGCAGAAGAGTTTTTGCTAAATAAAGGTTATAGTATCCTAAATCGTAATTGGCGTAGTGGCAGAAAGGAGGTGGATATAGTGGCCCTGATAGATAACATAGTAGTTATAGTGGAGGTAAAAACGAGATCTGCGACAATGTTTGGATTTCCGGAAGAGGCTGTAAATGCCAAAAAACAGCAACATTTAAGGATTGCTGCTGAAGCTTACCTGCTGCAAAATCCGGGGTATTTGAATGCAAGATTTGATATAGTGAGTATAGTAATAAAGGGGGGTAATGAGTACGAGATCATTCATTTTGAATCGGCGTTCTATTGATGAGGCATTAATGCCAATAAAGAGTGATATACTGAAAAGGGCCTCTATAACAATAATTTGAATTAATTTTAACGGCTACGTAAAACATTAAAGATGAAAAGAATATTTACCATTCTGGGTTTAAGTTGCCTGTTTTTCTCCGCGCAAGCACAGGAAAAGCAAGTTCCAAAGCTATCTGCTCCTACACGGCATTACCTTACAGCTGTTCGTAAAGCTGCCGATAAAGATGCTTTTATGCCTGATTATGTATATAAAGTGATCAATAATAAGCACTACATCAGTGCAATGGTAAAAATGCGTAACGGTGCAGATCAGTCTGCGCTGGATGCATTGGGCGTGTTTGTAGGGACAAAGGCAGGAAGTATCTGGACCACCCAGATACCGGTGAATAAACTTGAAGCCTTTACACAGTTGCCTTCTATAGAATATATAGAATTGGATGCCCCCATATTTCCGGTGTTAGATTCGGCGAGGAAGCAGACGAGAGCAGATTCTGCACAGAAAGGTATTTACCTGCCGTATCCTATGACCGGTAAAAATGTAGTAACAGGTATTATTGATGCCGGATTTGACTACAATCACACTACTTTTTATGACACTACTCGTGGCGGCTATAGGATAAAGAGGATTTGGGCACAGAAGAATTCAGGCACTCCTCCTGCAGGATTTGCTTACGGCAGGGAAATTACTGATACAAATGTAATGCGTACTGTTGGTTATGATACTGCTATTACGTCTCACGGTACGCATGTGGCAGGTATAACAGCTGGATCTGGCGTAGATGGCGGAGTAGGGGGCAGATACCGTGGTATGGCCTATGAAAGTGATATAGTATTGGTAGGTATCATGCCTCATCCATCTCAGTGGATAGGAACGGGTGTGTCGGATGTTATAGATGGCATGAACTACATATACAATTATGCAGCGTCGGTTAGTAAGCCTGCAGTAGTAAACCTAAGTTGGGGAAGTACTTTGGGTTCACATGATGGTACATCATTGTTTAGCATGGCTGCTGATGCGCTTACCGGACCCGGAAGAATATTTGTGTGTGCGGCAGGTAATAACGGACAAGACACAGTGCATATTGAGAAAACATTCGCATTTACAGATACGCTGGTTCACACATTCGTGAATTTCTCACCATACCTCGATACTGCGCATCAGATGACGTATGTAGATGTTTGGGGAGAAGCAGGTCAATCGTTCTGTTTAAACACCCGCATTTACAATGGAGCAACGGCCATCGACTCAACCGGCTTTATCTGTCTTTCTGCTGATTCTACTTACGATATGCACATGATAGGCAGCAATGGCGATACCTGTTTTGTGAGTATTACCACTTCGCCCATAGCATTTAACGGGAGACCAAGGGCATATGTCTACGTCCATAGTAAGGTACATGATGCTATTTGCCTGAGCGTAATAGGCCAGAGCGGCACCAGGATAAATATGTGGGAGGGCTTCCTGATACCACCAAGTGGGTATTACGGCTCATTGACGAGTCACGGCTTTCCATGGGCTGTGAATGGTGATGTAAACATGACTGTATCTGACATCGGTTCTACAAGGTCGGCTATTACCGTTGCAGCGTACAATACCAAGGTTAGTTTTAAGAATATTTCCGGCGCAACGTATAGTTACACCGGTGCTGTAAAAGGAAAGCTGGCGTCATTCTCCAGCCATGGCCCAACTCTGGACAACCGCATTAAGCCGGACATCGCTGGTCCGGGCCTGGGAGTGGTATCTGCGGTAAGTTCGTACGATCCTTCGTTTTCTGTAGGTGGTAGTGACTATATAAGCGTTATCAGCAACCATCTGGATGCTATAACCAGCAGAACCTACAGCTATGCGATATTAGGTGGTACGTCTATGGCATCACCATGTGTATCGGGTATTGTAGCTATGATGTTGCAGTATAACCCTAACCTGACACCTGATTCTGTGAAATCACTGATCAATATTAATGCGATCAAGGACACATTTACCAGTGTGACATTACCTGCTACCGGTACAAATCTGTGGGGACATGGTAAGATCAATGCTTACAGAACGCTCCGCTACATGGTAGGCAACCTTAGTGTGACCCATGAAGGCATTGACCCTATGGATTGTATATTGTATCCAAATCCGGGCAAAGGCAACTTTACGCTTAGCTTTACCGGCAAAACTGCGGAGCAGCTAACTGTAAGTGTTTTTGATATTACCGGTAAGATGGTCAACTTTCAGAACTGGAATGTAAGCACAGGAGCAAATAGTAAAGAGCTAAACCTGACACAACTGGCTAAGGGTATTTACTTCACAAAGGTGAATTCCGCAACGGGCCATGTGGTAATAAAGACAGTGATAGAGTAATTTTCAATACTTATTTTGGATAAGCGGCAGCTGATTAAGGTCATCTGCCGCTTGTTTTTATTAAGGCTGTTTGCACATTTTAAAATATTATTTTTGATGTGTAAGTATAATACTTACAGAAGTAATTAAATTTCCTACTTTTGCCAAAATTTTAAAAGCATTGCGTAGTTGGTGGTGGAAAATATTGGGTGGGTTGCTGGTAGGCTATACCGTAGTAGGTGGATTGCTGATGCCCGTGCCGCGCCTGGATATTCTGAATGAGACCATACGTAATCTTTATTTCCATGTGCCCATGTGGTTTACCATGATCGTTCTTTTTGCAGGAGCGTTCTTTTATTCCATAAAGTACCTAAGTTCAGGCAATCTTAAGGATGACATATTCGCCGTCCAGCTTACCAATACTGGCATCTTCTTTAGTATACTGGGTATGCTCACCGGCATGGAGTGGGCTCAATATACCTGGGGTGAAGCGTGGAGCAATGATCCGAAGCAATTGGGTACGGCACTATGTATGCTTATCTATTTCGCGTATGCTATACTCCGCAACGGTATCAAAGATGATGAAAAGAAAGCTAAGATCAGTGCAGTATATAACATCTTTGCCTTTGCAATGATGATGCCGCTGATCTTCATTTTACCAAGAATGGTTGATTCTCTGCACCCTGGCAACGGCGGCAACCCCGCATTCAAACAATACGATCTGGATAAGAACATGCGTATGGTATTTTATCCTGCTGTTATAGGATGGATATTATTGGGCTGCTGGATAGCGAGTCTTAAAACCAGGATTGGCCTTATCAAGTATAACAAAGAAGAAAAGGCACTACAATCAGACTTTGAAAAATAAATAGAAATGAGAGCAAAATATACACTGGTAACTATCTTGGTGTTACTGTTAACTACAACAATGGCGCATGCGCAGACAGAAATGGCTGATGCTATGCGTTCAAATGGTAAAATATATGTTGTTGTTGCGGTATTAGCTACTATATTTGCGGGGATTTTTGCTTATTTGATATATCTGGACAGGAAAATAACAAAGGCAGAAAAGAGTTAAACAAATAGTATTCATTAATTTAAAAAACAAATAAGGTGGAAAATCAAGGTCACTACAGTTTTTTTCAGGGCGTAGAACGCAACTTTGATAAGGCGTCTAAGTACACGCGTTTTGAAGCGGGTATACTTGAGCAGATCAAGGCTTGTAACTCAGTTTATCGTATGAAATTCCCGGTAAGAATCGGAGATAGCATAGAAGTTATCGAAGCTTACCGTGTACAGCACTCTCACCATAAGCTGCCTTGTAAAGGTGGTATCCGTTACAGCATGGATGTAAATCAGGATGAAGTGATGGCACTTGCCGCGCTGATGACTTACAAGTGTGCGATCGTAAACGTTCCGTTTGGTGGTGGTAAAGGTGGTATAAAGATCGATCCTAAGAAATACACAACTTTCGAACTGGAAAAGATCACCCGTCGTTATGCTTCTGAATTAGTGAAGAAGAATTTCATAGGCCCCGGTATAGATGTACCTGCTCCGGATTACGGTACAGGTTCACGTGAAATGAGCTGGATCGTTGATACTTACGCTTCTTTGAAGCCAGGTGAGGTTGATGCATTGGCTTGTATCACAGGAAAGCCTGTAACACAGGGTGGTGTACGTGGTCGTACTGAAGCTACAGGATTGGGTATCTATTACGGTGTTCGCGAAGCGGTGAACATTGAAGAGGATATGACAAGACTGGGTCTTACTACCGGCATTAAGGGTAAGAAAGTAATTGTACAGGGAATGGGTAATGTTGGTTACCACGCTGCTAAGTTCTTCTATGACAACGGCGCAATAATTGTTGGTCTTGCAGAATACGAAGGTGGTATCTACAACGAAGCTGGTCTGGATCTTTACGAAGTGGTTAACCACCGTAAATCTACAGGCAGCATCCTGAACTTCCCTGGTGCTACAAACATGGCTACAAGTGCTACTACATTGGAAATGCCTTGCGATATTTTGATTCCTTCAGCATTGGAGAACGTGATCAACGCATCTAACGCTGATCGTATCCAGGCAAAAATAATCGGTGAAGGTGCTAACGGTCCGTTGACACCAGAAGCTGACGAAATACTTGGCGCAAAGGGAGTAATGATCATACCTGACATGTACCTGAATGCAGGTGGTGTTACTGTATCTTACTTCGAGTGGTTGAAGAACCTGAGCCATGTTCGTTTTGGCCGTATGGATAAGCGTTTCAGCGAAAACCAGAATGGTTCTATACTGAATGCTGTTGAAAACCTGACAGGTAAGAAAGCTACTGATACAGAGCGCAAGCAAATTTTGCATGGTCCTGATGAAGCTGACCTGGTTTACTCTGGTCTTGAAGATACAATGATCAGCTCTTATCACGAGATCCACGAAGAGTGGGTACGTCTGGAGCGCAAAGTGGATATGCGTACTGCGGCATTCGTAGTTGCTATCAACAAGGTTGGTGTATCTTACGAAGAGCTGGGTATCTTCCCATAATCTTTTATTGATATTGATATAATTATAAAGGCTGCCAATTGGCAGCCTTTATAATTATATTGCATTGAATAAGTTGAGTAGTTCAGCGATCAGTTGTAGAAGCAATGCCTGCACCGTGGCTCGTAAATGTTTTTTTCTCCTAGTAGTACCTGGTCGTCTATTTTAGGTATGCGGTATGAGTAATTGGCTATATCGCCGCACTTTACGCAGATTGCGTGGAGTTTGGTAACGTATTCAGCGCGTGACATTAATGCCGGCATAGGTCCGAACGGATTGCCGAGGTAATCCATATCAAGACCTGCAACAATAACTCTGACACCGTTCAAAGCCAATTTCTCTGCCACTTCTACTATTTCGGGATTAAAGAACTGAGCTTCATCGATTCCTACCACATCTACACCTGACGCAAGTAAAAGTATGTTGAACGGGCTATCTATGGGGGTAGAGCGGACTCTGGACGAGTCGTGCGACACAATGTCTTCCGGGTGGTAACGAGTGTCTACAGCGGGCTTAAATATCTCTGCTCTCTGTCCTGCGATATCCACACGTTTCAGTCTTCTTATCAGTTCTTCTGTTTTGCCTGAGAACATGCTACCGGCAATTACTTCAATCCAACCTTTCTTTTTATTCCCTGAGTATGGTTCTATAAACATAATAGATGTGCTAAGATCATTACGGCCTCAACCTGATGAGGCCCGACTGTAAAAGTAAAAACTTAACTGTAAATTATTGTAGTGGTTTTTACCCGAGTTATCCCCAAAAGGTAAGGGTATAGGGGGGCAACTGCAATCTGAAGATCGCTTATCGGCTCTGGTAGTCTGAGGACTAACGCTCAACAGAGACATTCGGGCACAAAACGAATACATTCTTGCGTAAGATTGCATCGTTCTTGCATTGACCATCACTTGAATCCGAAAACAACTTCTCGGGAGACGCAAAATCTTGCGTCTCTACGAATGGATGGCTGCTAGAAAACGAAGACTCCCCGATGTGCGGGCCAAAGATGGAGTGTTATTAGGCACTCAAAGAGAATTGGCCAGATTGTTGCTATTCGGAAGACACACGAGCGGCAGACGTGAGTATTATTGCAACAGTATATTGTCTATAAGCCTTATGTCTCCGATTTTGGCGGCAATAAGTGCGATCATTGGAACGCTGCTGTCATAGTTGTTGAGTAACTGCAGGTCGTTGGCATTGGCAAGTGCAACATACTCAGGCATGAAGCCTTTAGCTTTAAGTAGCTCAGTACATTCTTTCTGAACAATTTCGAAATTTCCGCCGGTTTGTTTTGTTTGAATGGAGACCAGGCATTGGTATAACAATGCCGCCAATGCACGCTGAGGTTCGGTAAGGCGGCGGTTGCGGGAACTCATGGCGAGGCCATCCTGCTCGCGTAAAGTAGGGGAAATGACCAGATTAAGCGATGTCAGACCAAGTATTTCAATTAATTTTTTGATGACCATGCACTGCTGGTAGTCTTTCTGACCGAGGTACAGAGTGTGTGGCTTTACGATGTCGAGCAGGCGACCTACAATCTGGCCAACGCCTTTGAAATGGCCGGGCCTGTTGGCACCTTCCAGAATAGTGTCGAGGTAGCCGAAATCATAAGTTTTCATCTTGTCAGTACCATCGGGGTACATCTCATTGACCGATGGCAGGAAAAGCACGTCACAGCCCGCCAGTAGCAGCATTTCGATGTCTGCATCGGTAGATACAGGATACTTTTCATAGTCCTTTTTGTCGTTGAATTGGGTTGGGTTGAGGAAGATGCTGCACACAGTGAACATACCTTGTGAGTGAGCGTTTTTTACAAGACTGATATGGCCCGAATGCAAGGCTCCCATGGTGGGTATAAAGCCGATATTTAAATTATTTTCAACCTTGTGGCGAAGAAAATCACCTAACTGTGCAGCCTCCTTAAAGATCACCATGTTATTTTTTTTAATTAGAAACGAGTGCAAATTACGGTTGCAATTCAATATTTTCGTAATTTTGCAGACTATTTGTTATTTATTAATAATTAATCTAACGAATGTCAGCAGACACAAAGAAGCGTG
>CANBQQ010000075.1 GCA_947371715.1 Flavipsychrobacter stenotrophus | reverse complement strand
GTTGTAGGCTACTCCTTCACCACCTTCCCTACCCTTACATCATTCCCACTAAACAACCGAACAAAATACACTCCGGTGGGTAGCCCACTCATGTCTATACGATGCTGTACTTCCATAACCGGGGCGCTGTAAACCACTGCACCAAGCATATTACATACTAACACACTTGCATTAGTACTTACCCTACCGGCATCTATATAACATGCTCCAGTGGTAGGATTAGGATATACAGGAAGGTTACCTAACTTCTTGACATCTGCAATGCCGACAGGTGAATGTTGTATTTTCCGTATCGCTGAGTTGGTACCATCTGCTATAAATATATTCTCAGAATCATCTGCAAATACTGCCAATGGTCCTATCATCGTAGCATCCTGCGCGGGGCCATGATCTCCCGTATAACCATACCCTCCCGTACAAGCAATTTTGTTGATCACGCCATCCGGCCCTATTATCCGTATAACATTATTCCCGTAGTCCGATATATACAAGTTGCCCTGCTTGCTCATAAATACACCACTGGGCTGAGTCAGTTGTGCGTTTGTAGCAGGCCCGCCATTACCCGAGTTGCCGGCTACTCCTGTGCCGGCAAAGGTTGTAATGATGCCGGTTATCGCATCAACCTTGCGAATACGGTGATTGCCATAATCAGCAATGTAAATATTACCCGCTATATCCAGGCATACACCGAGTGGGTTGGATAACTTTGCTGCCGTAGCCGCACTGTCATCACCACTATACCCTATCGTACCCAATCCCGCCACAGTACTAATGATACCCGTTGCCGCATCTACCTTACGTATGCGGTTATTACCTTTATCAGCTATATACAAATTACCTGCATTATCTATACACAATCCTGCGGGCTGTTCCATATGCGCCGCCGTAGCCGGACCACCATCGCCAAAGAAACCTCCTGCACCATTACCACATATGGTGGTAATGATACCTGTAGAACGGGTTATCTTACGCACCACATCATCCCGCTGATCTATAATATACAAGTTACCAAAAGTATCAATGGTTATACCATAAGGCCGGTCCATTGTTGCATTGGTTGCCGGTCCATTGTCGCCCGTATATCCTGGTACACCCGTCAGTCCAATTGTGTAGATCGAATCCGATGGTGTTATCTTCCTTATTCTATGACTGGCAAAATCTGTCGAGTATACATTGCCCTGCCTGTCCATACACAGCCCCGAGGGTGTAGCTAATGATAAATTTGTTGCCGGATACCCATCACCAATATATTGCGTAACTCCGTTCCCCGCAATAGTAGTTATATATCCGCCCTGCGCCCTGGATTGCCCAGATACGAAACAACAAAACAATATTGTTATAATCACAGATTTCAAACTCAGTACTTTCGTTATGGGCAAACAGGAACTCGTCATTGCGCCGTTAGTTGCAAAAGGTTTGTAGCCTCGCATTCTTCCCCCATCACACAGCGTGCCGTAGGTCCGCCACCATCGGAACAATACCAATTTCAAGTGTTTCTTTAGTGATAACAACTGTTGCAACATCATCATACAAATTAATTCAAAATCGCTTAAAAAACAAATGCTCCCGGGAGGGAGCATTTGAATATCATTTCAACATTCTGATTATTGAATAGTAACCCTTTCAGTATGCATACCTGAAGCAGTTTTAAATGCTACAGTATACAAACCCGGAGCCTGCTGGCCAAGGTCTATGTTGTTTGAATTACCGCTAAGAACAGTTGAATAAACCTGCTGGCCTACAACATTGTAAACAGTTACATTGGTATTGCTCAACTCTTCGTCTGTGAACAATGTGAATACACCTGAAGTAGGATTAGGATAAACACTTACCTCGCTGATTTCCGTCATTGCACCATTTGCTTTAGGGCCTTTTGGCTTGATCTTACGAATAACATTGTTACCTGCATCAGCGATGTATATGTAGCCTGAATTGTCTACCCATATTCCCTGAGGATTATTCAATTCAGCCAGCTGAGAAGCAGCACCGTCGCCGGAATATCCTGCAACACCTGTTCCTGCTATGTTGTATATCTGTCCTGTTGTCAGGTTCACTTTGCGCACTACATTGTATGTAGCATCTGTGAAATAAAGACCATGGTGATTATCTACAAATATTGCTGTAGGCATACCAATTGTCGCATTGATCGCATAACCTACATTACCTGTATTACCAGCTACACCAGTACCTACTACTACTGTAGTTACACCTGTAGCCACGTTTATCTTCAGGATCTGGTGCGTATACATCTGTGATACATAAAGATCGGTAGTTGTAGTTGGATCAAAGAAAACCGCGTTGACACCAGATAAAGTAGCCAATGTGCTTACCAGGCCAGTAGCTCCGTCAACCTTACGGATCTTTCCGCAGCCCTGATCAGCCATATAAGCGTTTCCTGCAGCATCTTCACATGAAGCAGCAGGCAACATCATTCTTGCACCTTCGCCTGATCCGCCATCTCCATCACATCCTTGAGAGTGGCTGCCACAACGAGAGAATAGATGACCTGATGAATGGTCGATCTTGAACGTCATATCAAAAAAGTGATCCGTTACAAGAATATCATTTAAACCGTTGATGTAAACACTGGTTGGCATCTCAAACATTGCCGTTGTAGGATCAATATCATATGCCGTTGATGTACCACCACCTGCATAAGTAGAAATATTACCACTCGCAGCATCAATTTTCCTGAGTCGGTAATTGTATTTGTCAACTATGAAAACATTGCCTGACGCATCCAGCGCAACGCCGCTCGGACTGCTCAACACACTGCCCACGGCAGGCCCACCATCACCACCAAATCCCGACAATCCGTTACCAGCTATTGTCGTTATCGTACCCTGTGCATGCGCAACGCTGCCGCATGCTACTGCCAGCATTGCTGCTGTAAACGATTTGCGTAATATGTGTTTCATAAATTGGTTGTTTTATTAACCTAAATTTAATAACCTTTTGTTAAATAACCAAACTTTTTCATGACATTTTTTAAAAAACTAAAATAAAAGCCATGTATTTAAACTCAGCTGCTTAGTGAACTGATTCTAAATCAATTCACTAAAGGAAATTTAAGTCAAAAAACTGAACTTATTAATTCACCAGCTTCTTCAGCAAACTCGTAGGGCTACGCAGCCAGTTAATATTCTGAAACATCATAGTAAAGGAAATTCCCCTTGCAAATGCATGCTTATTGCCATAAGTATCGTGCAGATAATTCTGGAAATCACCACTCATAACTATAGGCACATATACATATACTACATCCTTGATCAGGTGAACTGATACGCCCGCTTCATATAAAAATGTTGTACTGCTGTTGTTGGCTATGGTTGGTTTAATATTAGGTATCAATCCAGCATCTGCAAATATTCTTATTGGCAACTTACCCAGTGGTAGGTCTGTCTCCAGATTGATCGTAGCCATGTAATTGTCGCTACGGTTTACCTTGCCAAATACTGGCACTTTAAATCCTCCCTCTTGTATCGACACCTGCTGTGCCGCTACATTTCCCGTTGCATTCCTACCAATGTAAGTACCGTCATACAAGTAGTCATTAGTAGCAGAGTAAGACGAATTTAACTGGCATCTGCTTGTAATGGCAGGGTCTCCATTGATAGCAAAGAACTTACCCAGGAAAGCCCGCACATAAAGTGATTTCTTTTGGGTATTATAATCTACCCTTGCCTTGCCTTCAAGGGTCACCTTTGCAAAATCAGCACCCACCTGCGCCTCGCCCGTATAGCTGAATGGATTGTACGTACGCTCATTAAAATGCTCATACTTCACCACTCCATATAAATTCTGCTTTACATTTATCTTTTCTACCCCGGCGCTTGCTCCGGCAAACTGATCTTCCCAAATGCTATAACCTTTTACCGATAGCATCTTTGTAGCCGTACTTAAAGGATCCTTTTCTTTGAGTGTAAAACTCGGCCCTACCTCCAGTTTTATATAACGTGTATAGGCTCTGTCAGCAAGGCCCGCGTATGTTTCGTTATAATGAAATGACTTGGCGTCTGCCTGCAAAAATATCTCTTGGAACGCGCTTTTAGGATACCACATATACCCTACCGATCCCGCTCCTGTAAAACTATTGGTCGCTCCGGAATAAAGCGGGGTAAGTATAAAGCGAAGCCTGTTCTCAGGTATGGTCAGGTTATGTATCACCAAGCCCCCCATTACTCCATCGTACTGGTTATATGCCACAGCCGGTGCAACAAAAAGCTTATACTTTTCATCTGTATTCACACCAAAAAATCCGCGAATACCCAAGTGAAACCTATGTGACAAACCGCCTTTTGTAAATATATCATTGGCAGATTTGGCATCAGGAAAGAAGTGATCGATCTTCAGCTTGTCCCATTCCGTTACCGGCAAGTCAATTGTAGTAGTACCTGTAAATGGCGCTGTCCACTTCTTGCACAACAGACTGTCATTGCTGAAGGCATTGATCAGCACAGGCGACAGTACAGAACTATTGTTGCGCAATTTCACTGTCGTCTTATCATTTTCTCTCCGCGCCTTTATTATAGTAAAGTCTATCTTTCTATCAGTAAACAACATTCCGGGGAAGAACCAATCCAGGTTTTTCGTAGTACTCTGCTGCATACAGTCCCTGAAGTTTTCCGGGTATGGATGTTTGTAGTGCCAGTTGTTGTAGTAATTCTTCATCCCTTTCTCAAAATCGGCCTCACCCATGTATTGCTCCAGCACGCGCAGCATAAGCCATGTCTTATAATACACATCCAGTCCGTAGTTCGATTTGGTGAACTTAGATGCGGTCTGGTCGATCGTTTGGTCGGTGTGTGATGCTGCCAGTTGATAATACAGCAACTCTTCATTTAGCTTACTCAGTTTAGACAATATACCGGTATCAGGTGTTAATGCCTCCGTTGTCTTCTTCTCATAAAATGTGTTCATCCCCTCGTCCATCCAGGGATGGTCTCGCTCGTTGCTGCCCAACATACCATAGAACCAGTTATGGCCTGCTTCGTGTATTACTACAGTTCTGAAATTTAGTGCTGCGGTTTTATCTATGATCGTAACAGTTGGATATTCCATCCCGCCGCCTGCATGCATATCACCAAGCACGGCCTTTATAGTATTGTATGGATACGGCCCTACCCACTTGCCATAGTGCTTCACCGTCTCACCAAGGTAAGTAGTAGCGTCAGCCCATATTTTCTTATAAGAAGGTAAGTAGGCAGCCCAGGTATAGACAAGGTGTTCCGTTCCCGGAGACTTTATCGAGTCCTTTCTCACTATCCATCGCTTGTCTGCAAACCAGGCAAAATCATGCACATTATCTTCATGAAAGTGGATCGTCTTTAACTCTGCACTGCTTGCAGGGGTATTGTCATTTGCAGAATCAGCTATTGGCAGTTTAGATAACCCATCCAGCCACGCATTTTCCTTTTCATCCATGCAGTTACCCGTTGCCATTACTACATAATTCTTTGGCAACGTTATGGTCACATCATAAGACCCAAATTCACTAAAAAACTCTCCCTGATCAAGGTAGGATATCGGGTGCCACCCTTTCTGGTCATATACCGCTGGCTTCGGGAACCACTGTGATATAAAGTAGGCCTGGTCTGTATGCCCCAACCTCGAAAACACCTTGGGTATCTTTACAAGAAATGGAGTAGCCACTTTAATGCTTTTACCCGGCAAGAGTGGATACGCCAGGTCTATACGCGCTATGTCGGGTGTATTTTCAGCAATATAGTGATCCACACTTTTACCATCTACAGTAAAGTCCAGGCTATCTATATAGCCCTTGTCTTTGTTGGGAGAATAATAAAATGAGGTATTACCATTTCTATCTTGCTGTTGCGCAAAGGGGGTATGATCATTTTTATAGGCATTCGGCCATACATGGATATACAGGTTCTTTAAAGTATCAGGTGAATTATTGGTGTAAACAAACTCCTCTCTGGCATGCAGAACATTAGTTTCGTCATCCAATCTCACATCTATCTTGGTAGCAACATGTTGTTGCCAGTATGTTTGTGCTGAAGTATGTAGTGCTGTAAAAAGTAATAGTGCTGAAAAAAATGGCTTCATTCCGCTAAAATAAGGTTTTATATAAAATGGCGTCGGTTTGCCACCGGTGTTATCTGCTTCAAACGCACATATGCGGCCTAAATTGTACTACAAAGCGTATAAAAATCAACTACCGGAAACCAAATACCTATAATAATGGGGTATTTACCCCTATAACATTGATTTTCTTAACATTTTAGGTATAATTCCTTACCTGCTCCATTTTTATATTTATTACTTTTGCAGTGTTTCTAAAAATACATCATGGGGTTATTTGATAAACTCTTTAAACGCAACAAAGAGCAGGAAGAAGAAAAAGTAGCGCTGGACGAAGGACTTAAAAAAACCAAAGAAGGATTTTTCTCTAAATTGACTAAGGCCATTGCCGGTAAAGATACCGTCGATGCTGAAGTATTGGATCAGGTTGAAGATGCATTGATAGGTGCAGACGTAGGTGTAGAAACTACTGTAGCCATCATTAAACGCATAGAAGACAGGGTTGCCAAAGACAAATATATAGGCACAGCTCAGCTCAATGGCATTCTGCAGGAAGAGATAATGTCTATGCTCACGGATGCACAATCTGACGAGTTTGCAACTTTCGATACCCCCCCTGGCAAACACCCATATGTAATATTGGTAGTAGGTGTAAATGGCGTTGGTAAAACCACAACAATAGGCAAACTATCGTACAATTTTAAGAAAAGGGGCAAAAACGTATTAATGGGCGCCGCAGATACCTTCAGGGCCGCAGCGGTAGATCAGCTGGTAATATGGAGTGAGCGCGTGGGAGTTCCTATTGTAAAGAAAGAAATGGGTAGCGACCCTAGTGCTGTTGCATTTGAAGCTGTGGAAACTGGTATCTCTCGTGGCAGTGACGTAGTTATTATTGATACAGCCGGCCGTCTGCACAACAAGGCCTATCTTATGGATGAGTTGAGCAAGATACGCAGGGTAATCTCAAAGAAAATGCCCGATGCCCCTCACGAAGTACTACTAGTACTCGATGGCAGCACTGGTCAGAACGCCATAGAACAAGCCAAGCACTTTACAGCAGCTACCAAAGTTACTGCCATCGCTATTACTAAACTAGATGGTACAGCCAAAGGCGGTGTAGTACTGGCTATAGCCAATCAGTTCAAAATACCGGTGAAATATATTGGTGTCGGTGAGCGCATGGAAGACCTCCAGATCTTTAAGAAAGAAGAATTTGTAGACAGCCTGTTTAATCTGAACAAATAAAACAGCTCTTGATATTATTAAATGCCCTGCAATTGCGGGGCATTTTTGGTATTATTGCCTGCTATTATTTCTGCCCCAACAACCTCTTCAACTCTACCATTCCCACAGTCGCCGGCATTTCTATTGTAATAACATTCTTGTGCCTTGTCACCTCCGGTATCTTCTTATCGATAATGTATTTCTTCACATTGTCTTTTACATAATCAACAAGGCTGGCTGCGGGATAAACAGCCAGCGATGTACCAATCAGTACAAATACATCCGCTGCATACATTAATGGTATGGCTTCTTCCATCATGGGCACAGGTTCTTCAAACCATACTACGTGAGGTCTGTACTGTCCGCCGTCAAATGCAAGGTCACCAACCTGGATATCTTTAAGTACCGGGTATAGACGATGGTCAGCACGTTCACTGCGCATCTTTACTATCTCTCCATGCAGATGCAGCACCTTGGTACTACCGGCCCGTTCATGCAGATCATCTATGTTTTGGGTAATTATTTGTACGTCATACAGTTTCTCCAGCTCGGCAAGAGCAATATGTGCGCTATTCGGCTTGGCTTGCATCACGTCGCGCCGCCGCTGATTGTAAAAATCAAGCACAAGCTGAGGGTCTTTTCTCCACGCACGAGGCGTAGCTACATCTGCAACATTATACCCTTCCCACAACCCATCACTATCTCTGAATGTTCTCAGGCCACTCTCCGCACTTATCCCGGCTCCCGTCAACACTACCATTTTTAGCTTTGCCATACTTAAAAATAATAAAATCATACAATATTCAAAACTATATGCACCAAAAATCATGCATTATTGATACGCCTTCTCAAGACATCTGCATCTCACAAATGCTTGTCAATTATCATTACATAAACGATATAATATTCCTTTGCGTTGGTCATTGTGCATTTTTTTCAAATTTTGCCATGAAAAGCCATCATCGCAGCATTAATAAAATCCATCTATTTAACTAATTGATGTATTACACTCCGCTATTTTCATTTGTGCATAATTTTATCAGAAAATATCGGTGGGTATCAATATTTTTGCACCTCCCAGTGGGAAAATCAATACATGGCAGAACAAGATGAATTTTCCGGGCTAGGCTCGGTGATGATTAACGATATGTACGAGAGCTGGTTCTTAGACTATGCCAGCTATGTAATTCTTGAACGTGCGGTTCCGGCCATCGAAGATGGTCTGAAACCGGTACAGCGCCGCATTTTGCACGCTATGAAGGAGATGGACGATGGCCGCTTCAATAAAGTAGCCAATGTCATAGGTCAAACCATGCAGTATCACCCGCATGGCGATGCCTCCATAACCGATGCAATGGTAGGCCTTGGCCAGAAAGACCTGCTTATAGAGACCCAGGGAAACTGGGGAGATATACGCACCGGCGACCCTGCTGCTGCTGCCCGTTATATAGAAGCACGTCTCTCCAAATTCGCCCTTGAAGTAGCTTTTAATGCCAAAACTACTAACTGGCAGCTGAGCTACGATGGTCGTAAGAACGAGCCTACCACGCTGCCGATGAAGTTCCCTTTGCTGCTTGCTCAGGGCACGGACGGTATTGCAGTTGGTTTGAGCACCAAAATATTACCACACAACTTTTGCGAAATACTGGACTGCGCGATCAAGCATCTGAAAGGCAAAAAGTTTGAACTATATCCCGACTTCCTGCATGGCGGTATGGTTGACGTAAGCAATTACAACGACGGTGCACGTGGTGGCAAAATAAGGGTAAGGGCCAAAATAGAGGAAGCTGATAAGAAGACGCTTTTAATAAAGAGTGTTCCTTACGGTATCACTACATCTACCTTGGTAGATAGCATTCTTAAGGCCAATGAAAGTGGCAAGATCAAAATAAAGAGCGTTACCGACAATACCGCTAAAGATGTTGAACTGTCTATTATCTTACCTCCGGGTGTAGATACTAATCAGACCATCGATGCACTGTATGCCTTTACCGATTGTGAGATCAGTATATCTCCCAATGCCTGTGTGATCATCGGCGACAAGCCACACTTTATCACAGTCAGCGATATGCTCCGCCACTCGGTACAGCATACAAAGGCTTTGTTACTTCGAGAGCTGGAAATAAAATTGGGCGAACTCGAAGATGACTGGCACTACTCTTCTCTGGAGAAGATATTCATCGAGAACCGCATCTACCGCGACATAGAAGAAGAAACAACCTGGGAAGGTGTATTGGCAGCAATTGACAAGGGCTTGACTCCTTTCAAAAAACTCCTGCGCCGTCAGATCACTCAGGATGATATTATTAAATTGACCGAGATCCGCATCAAGCGTATCTCTAAGTTCGACGCATTTAAGGCTGATGAACATATACGTGGTGTAGAGAACAACATCGGTGAGGTTAAGAATAATATTGAAAACCTCAACGACTACTCTATCCGCTATTACGAGAACCTGCTGAAGAAATACGGTAAGGGTCGTGAGCGCCAGACGGAGATTCGCCCGTTTGAGACCATTAATGCCAATACTGTTGCCATTGCCAAC
>CANBQQ010000074.1 GCA_947371715.1 Flavipsychrobacter stenotrophus | reverse complement strand
GTAGAATAATAAATGATCATTGTATCATTAATATCCAGAGAATTGCTTGAACGTGAAGCACCTGAAGTAAAGAAGTTCATGTTGCAAGCGCCTGTAGCCATACCTGAAAGGTCAACCGGTACGCTGAAGAAATCATCGAAGTCACCTTTTGGTGTACCAGTAACTGGATACACGCCCAGAGTTGGATTAACACGAGAATCAAAACCAGTGTACATCATAGAGTGATTGTCATAGAAACCAACACCCGCATGCTGCCATTTGAATTCGTTGTTATAATAGTTGAAGGTTGGCCATTTAGCCAGATCTACGTCCGGATTAAATTCTGCTACAACGTTTTCAGGCTGGAAAGCATTAGCATCAGCAACGTAGATAGAGTTAGTAAATGCAACTGTGTTTGTACCAGAGTGATTACCGGTAGCAGCCATAGAGATATTTACCCAACCCTGATCTGTAAATGAATTGGTTACTGAAGTATTGTAATTAGGATTAGCAACTGTGTAAGTAGGTGTTGCAGCACCGTTGCTGAAAGTCATAGTAAGATTAGTAACTGTATCGCGCCATGTTCTGTTAGCAAACTTAAGTGGCGTACCAGGACAAGTGAAATACTGGAACTTACCGGAAGCAGATGGATTTGTAGGATAGAATTCAGGCATAGGAGTCAGGTCCGGCCTTGCATCCATTGCACCGGTGATCCTGAGATTAAATGTATCATATAGATTATGACGGTGAACGTCAACTTTTAAGCACTCACGCATACGAACTACCTGGCCTTTTGTAAACATTAATTCACAATCAGCGTAATCCATCATGTTCTGAGTATTGGTTGTATCAGGGTAGTTAACCAGTGAATCCATACCAGCCATATCCGGATATATCTTGAAATAGTTGTGAGCGCATGTTGTATCATACAAAGCACAACCACTTGGGTGACCAATTGTTGGCGGGGTATCATCAACCTCATCATCTCCGCAGGCACCTGCTGTACCGCAAGCCGCACCACTGCTGTTCCATGTGTGGTAAAGACTAAGGTAGTGACCTGTTTCGTGCTCCATTGTTGTGCCGTCGGCAATAAAAGGAGCGGCGCATATCACGCCATCATAAAATGACCTGAAATCGAAATCGGAAGGGAACTGAGCATAAGCCAATACAGTACCCCCGGCTATAGCCATACCTATGGTATTTTCGAACCAGATGTTGTAGTAGTTCAAAGGAGACCATTGATCCATTTTTACCTGATTATCACCACCCATTGTAAGGTAGCTAAACCTGCGGGTGATACCTGTAGTAGCCTGACCCAACGGATCTTTTGTAGCCAGGTGGAAGCGGATGCTTGCCTTACCTACAAATTTTTTGAACGGCTTGATAACTGAAGACGTATCATAATTCAGCGAATAAGTATTATTCATTCTTTTGATCAGGTTATATACTGCATCATCAGTAATGAAGTCTGTAGTAATATAACTGTGCTGAATATGTACTGCTACCGGGATATCGATAATAGTATCTTCAGCAGTAGTAGTGCGGTGAAGTGCACGTACATCAAGGTGGCTTAACGTGCGGCTGATCTGCTCATTAAATTCTCTTTCACGGTCTGCCAAGGCAGGGTTTTCTTTAATATATTGCTTGTGCAACTCATCTGTAGCACACTTTTGCTGTGCAAAAGCAGTGCCTGATAGAAGCGACGCTGACAGCAATAGAAGAGAAGTAGTTTTTTTCATTGTCAAAAATTATAAAATTCAGAGGTTAATAAATAGTTGATCCAATAATTCAGCAATACTTCAAATAAACAGCAGACCGCTTAAAAAATAACGGCTCCCGTAAATAAGACGTAATATCTACAAGGAATCTTGGGCTTTATCAAAAATAATTTTCTAAAAAAAACATCCCGTGTTAAATTTTACGTAACAAAGAGAGAAATTTCTATCAATTATAATAACAGGCGGCGTAAAGTTAATGAATTTCCTGTGTTATAATTATAAATATTGCACTAATTATCCACAGGCAAAGACAAATATTACAATTATATGAGGTGAATTAAAAAAGCGGCAAAGGAAAATCCTTTGCCGCTTCGCTAAAGTTAAATTTTGCTCTTAGTAAACCACTAATTTCTGAGTAGTCACATTACCATCGATAACCACTGATACGAAATAGATACCCGCTGTAGGTGTAACATCACGACCAATTGGCTGCTGTACAGCAGAATTAGGTGCATATGACTCAGTTGACTGGTACACTACCCTGCCGGTGATATCCTTAATAGAGATATGCACTGCATTTTCGTTACCTGTTTTGAATACCAGGTTGCAACCATTGTTTGTTGGATTAGGGAATATGGTCAATGGTACACCTGAATTAGCGATCTCTGCTACATCAGCAGGGAAACCTGATATTTTGAAACCATCCATGTAGAAGTTATTACCTACATTTCCCGGCCAGTACCTGAACCTGAAGTATGTATTGGCATTGAGGTAAGCCACCGGAATAGCCACACCACGCGCTGTCCATGTAGCGGTGCCACCGGGTACAAATTCTGCAGTCTTTGTACCATTATTTACCAAAGTACCACGCTTGTATCCTATTATTTTGTTCCACCTCTGTCCACCATTAATAGTGACGTCAATCTCCAGAGAATCGCCCACCGGGCCTGATATGCCGGTTGTAGGAGAAGCAGCTGCAGCTGAACTGAAATTAAGATAAACAGGACCAGTCATTCCAGATAGATTGAAAGCGGGTGTGAACAGGTCATCATGATCGCCCAATGGCGTTGCAGACCTTTTCTGAGTAGTATCACGAGATCTGAAACGCATGCAGCCATTGTCACCATCGCTGCTTGCGCCGGTGAAATGCCCCCACATGTACTGATTTTCGAAGTAGTTGTAAGCAGGCCAGTTAGCTACATCAGCCGAATTGCTGAAAGATTGGTTGTAACCAAAACCGCCAACAGGTGTAGTATCTGCAACATAAACTGCGTGGTCGTTTACCAATGTTGTAGTACCGGCATTAGAGGTAGCAGCCAGTGTAACAGTTACCCAACCCGGAGTAGTGAACCTGTTCAATACAGAAGTTGTAGAAGTAGAAGTAGGTGTTGTTGCACCGTTAGAGAATGTCCAGTTTACACCGGAAATAGTATCATTCCAGCTCCTGTTTTTGAAATTGAAATTAGCACCACTTGCAGGAGTAAGGAATACCGTACGGGAATCGGTAATGATGCCCGATCCTGTAGCTCTTTCTATAGAGAAATCAGACACAGGAGGAAGATCAGGCATAGGTGCAAGCGCACCTGTTGCAGCAAGGTTTGCAGCTGTGATCAGGTTATTTCTACCAGCGGTAGATGCAGTTAGTGCATTACGCATACGATCGCACTGACCTTTTGTGAACATGTCCTGGCAGTACGTGTAGTCCATTATGTTCTGCGCATTTGTAGTGTCAGGAAAGTTAACAATGGAATCGGCCAGACCGGAAATAGAAGTATAAGTATGCGTATAACCAGTTGCGCAGGTTACATCATACAATGCAGCTGCTGTGCAACCTACAGGGTTATGCCCTTTTGTAGGTGGGGTATCCCAAACCTGGTCATCACCACAAGCTACATCAGGTGCATTAGTATTGCCCCATACGTGCTGAAGGTTCAATACGTGGCCCAACTCATGCGGAATAGCTTTTGCGTAATTGATATAAGTATAAAGCCCGATCACACCGTCGTAATACGGCATGCCCGATGCAGACGCAGGATAGTAAGCATATGCAGCCGCACCTGTAGATGCCGCACCAAATGTATTGATGAACCAAAGGTTAATGTACTTATTGTTAGGCCATGGATTATACTTAGCCTGATCATCAGCATAACCGGTGAGGTAAGAATGCTCATGAACGACACCCTTGGTTGGGTTACCATTAGGATCTATTGTGGCCAGGTGCAACCTCATGCGTGGGTTACCTATATATTTTTTGAAGGGATCTATAACGTTTGCAGTATCGGCATTTTGCGCCAGGAATACTACCGCCCAATATTTAACCGCCTCATAGACATCATTGTCGGGCAAATATTCAGCACCGTAGTCGTGAACAATATGCACGACCAATGGTATATCAAAAGTAGTTGTATCGAACGGGCTTAATGTGGTCTTTGCACCCACACCCGGCAGACCATTAGCATAAACCGCGGTCATCTGTTCTTCAAATTGTTTTTCGTACTCCAGTATCTGAGGATACTTCTTTACTGTCTCCCAGTACTTTTCATCCGTCATACACGGTTTCATTTCCTGTGCTATTCCCGCCTTAGCCAGACAGAACATAGCTGTCAATACGATTGATAACTTCTTGAACATTAGGTTAATGATTAATTATTTAGATTAAGCGCCGTGAAGTTAGCAGGAAATGGAATATGTTGTATCACATACAAGATAATCCGACAATAAACAGACAATTGGATTTATTGAGGATTTTGAAGGCGCTATCTTATTAACTTTTGATTAAAATTACGAATAAATAGCTGAGGTAGGGACATAAAAAAACTGGCAGATTACTCACATCGCGCCGCTACGACCACCTACCCTTGCTACATTCCTGTCCTGGGGGATTCAGTAGGAGCTGACCGTATAAGACCTGCCAGAGGTGCAAAGGTATAGTATAAAGAGAAAAAGAAAAAAGAAAACTCAAACATTTATAATTGTAAAGGGTTGGCGGGTGATGTTGGTGTAGAAGTTAGAACAAATTGCCGCTTCACTTCCATATAGTTAAAGCTTCACCCGCCACAGTTAAAGGAAGATAAAGAGGAAGTAGTTTACTCAATGAGGACCGGCAGCAGGCCTTTGTGCATCTCGAAGGGAAATGTTCCAAGGTTGTTATAATGCAACGGTTGCATGCCAGTTAGATTTGACAACTTTCTAAAAAGTTGTCAAATCTCTACATAATAATCTTAATAGCCGTTCATTACAAAACCCATAATTTGCCAAAGCCTTGTTACTATTAAAACAAATTGCCGCAAGCGCCCTTGTTTTTTCATTATTTTTGGCGCGCAAATGAACAATCGTTTTCTTCATTATTTATTGGGTATCTCTGTTTTGACCGCTGTGGGTTGTGCCAATATTACCACGCCTACCGGGGGAAAGAAGGATATTACCGCTCCAAAAAGACTGACCATATCTCCGGCAGACTCATTAAGGAATACGCGTGTAAAGAAAATAGAGCTCACGTTCGACGAGTATATAACCCTTGCCGATGCGGCTAAGGAAGTACAGATATCGCCACTGTTGTCTATACAGCCAGTGGTCACTAATACCAATAAGAAAGTAACTGTAAAAATAGCCGACTCGCTGCTGGAAGAAAATACCACCTACCGCATATCATTCAATAATGCCATCCGCGACCTGCATGAGAATAACCCCTACCCTGCATTTACCTATATGTTCAGCACGGGGTCTTATTTCGATTCGCTGCAACTGGGTGGGGCTGTCATAAATGCAGCAACCGGCATGCCTGATACAAGCGGCACGCTGATCATGTTGTATAGTGCCACAGAAAACGACAGTGCAATTGTAAGACATGCGCCAAAGTACATTACCAGCATAGACAAATCGGGCAACTTTATGTTTAAGGGACTGCCTAAAAAGTCCTTTAAGATATATGCAGTAAAAGACGCTAATGACAACCGCATGTATGATGGCGAAACTGAAATGATCGCTTTCCTGGATATGACAGTAACACCGGGCGATACTAGCGGTGCGCCAATAAAGCTGAAATTATTTACCGAGGTAGATACAACCGCAAAAGAAGTTGACACTACTACAAAAGTGAATAACAGAACGGGAGCTGCGACTGCAAAAACTGAAGGCTTCAGTTATTCCTTGCCGATCGATACGTCATCGAGAGAGAAGAAATCGTTTGATATCAACAATGATATAGTACTTAGCTTTTCACGCACACCGGTGATCAATAAAGATAAGATCACGCTTAGCTACGACAGCAGTGATGTGGCAGTAACAGAAAATTACCGCCTTGCAACCGACCCTGCGCATCCAAACAATATAAAATTGTCTGTTCACTGGAAGGAGAATACACTATATACACTGAAACTTGCCAAGGGATTTGCCAAGGACACTGCAGGCGCCGATGCCCCACCCGCCAAGTATATCTTCAGAACAAAGGATGAGGACGATTACGGAAAGATCAGCATCAGACTACCGGGCAAATACAAGGGAGCGAAATTTGTGCTACAGGTGACAGCAGATAATGACACAATTTACCAGAAGCAGGTGACCGATACAGTTATTGACCTTACCAGGCTGAGACCCGCAAAATACAATTTCAGGATAATAGAAGACCGCAACCGGAATGGCAAATGGGATGCGGGCTATTTGTTCAGAAAGGTGCAGCCGGAAGACGTGATCCCTTACACCGGCGGATCATTAATGCTGAAGGCCGGATGGGAAAACACTATTGATTTTGAACCTAAGCCGGAGCCTAAAAAAACGACCGATAAGGTACCCAACAGAAAGTAAGCATAACAAATATAAAATGACATTTGTTAGCCATGCTACGGTACATTTATTACATTTGATATAATATACTACACACATTATTCTGAATTTCGATTAGCATATATGAAAAAAACATTACTTCCTTTATTCTTGTTTATAGGGGCAACCACGTTTGCACAAGAGCGTATGACGCCCGAAATGCTGCTGAGCGTGCGCAAAGTATCGGCTGATGCGGTGAGCACCGACGGTAAGTTCCTTTACTATTCTTCGCGCTCTACCGACTGGAAAACTGAAAAAAGCACCAGCCACCATTATCGTGTGGCTATTGAAGATGGCAGCAAGAAAGAATGGACCACTGATGCGGGCAAGACTGTGACACAACGTTTTGACGACCTGTGGTATTCTTACTACGACAACATATTATATAAGAGTACAGATGCAGGTAACTCATGGACCGAAGTTTATAATGGTTTGCAGAATGCTGAAAATGTATGGGTATCACCAAACGGTAAATTCGTAGCCTTCTCTAAGGATGTGCTGATGAAGCCAATGCTGGGTACAGACATTTACCCCGACCTGCCTAACACAACTGCCAAAGTATATACCGACCTCAACAACCGCCACTGGGATACCTGGGAAGACGGTAAATTCTCGCACATCTTCATAGCCAATATCGAAACCGGTAAGGTTACGGATATAATGGAAGATCAGCAGTTCGACTGTCCGCAAAAGCCATTTGGCGGTGCGGAAGACCTGGTATGGTCACCAGACAGTAAGGGATTTGTTTATGTGAGCAAAAAGAAATTTGGTAAGGACTATGCTACCAGCACCAATACCGACCTATACTATTATGATGTAGCCACTACAAAGACCGACAACTGGAGTGCAGGTATGAATGGCTATGATATGGCGCCTTCATTCAGCAAAGATGGTAAGCGTATTGCCTGGCTGAGCATGGCACACGACGGCTATGAGGCAGACAAGAACGACATTATTATAATGGATGTTGAGAAGAAGAAAAAGAAGAATGTGACCGCAAACTGGAATGGCACCGTAGGTGGCTTTATATGGGGAAACGGAGACATGAAGATCTACTTTAACGCGCCATTTGAAGGAACAGAGCAGTTGTTTGAGCTAAACGTACCTGAACGTGAAAGTGATAAGGCAACTGTGAACATGCTTACTAAGGGTAAGTTTGACGTTAACGGCATTGTAGGCCAGTCGGGCAATAACATAGTAGTTACCCGCTGCGATATGAACCACGCCACAGAGATATTTGCCGTGAAGCCGCAGTATGGCGACATGATACAGCTGACGCATGAGAATGACAGGATCTACCAGAACTTGTTGATGAGCAAGACAGAACTGCGCCGGGTAAATACAATAGACAATGCATCTATGGGTGTATGGGTGATCTATCCGCCAGACTTTGATCCGGCAAAGAAGTACCCTACCCTTTTATATTGCCAGGGTGGACCGCAGTCTGCACTATCGCAGTTCTACAGCTTCCGTTGGAATTTCCAGCTGATGGCAGCACAGGGTTATATAGTAGTTGCGCCAAACCGCAGAGGTATGCCGGGCTGGGGTGTAAAGTGGAATGAAGAAATAAGCAAAGACTGGGGTGGCTTGCCGATGCAGGATTACCTGTCTGCTATTGACGACATAAGCAAAGAACCATATGTAGATAAGAGCCGCCTGGGCTGTGTAGGTGCCAGCTATGGTGGCTACAGCGTATATATGCTGGCAGGCATGCACAACAATCGTTTCAAGACATTTATAGCACATGATGGTCTATTTGATCTGAAGAGCTGGTATGGTACTACAGAAGAATTGTGGTTTGCCAACTGGGATATTGGCGGTTCGTACTGGAAAGAACCTACACCGGTAAGCTATGAGAAATTCAACCCGAGCAATTTTGTTGATAAGTGGAATACGCCAATAATGATAGTGCAGGGAGGAATAGATTTCCGTGTACCTACAGAGCAGGGATTGGAAGCATTCCAGGCAGCAAGAATGCGCAACATCAAGGCTAAGCTATTGTATTTGCCAAATGAAAATCACTGGGTATTACATCCACAAAATGCATTGGCATGGCAGCGTGAGTTCTTTAAGTGGCTGGATGAGACACTTAAGTAATGGCTCAATTGCTTAATGGCTTAATGGCTCAATGATTAGACTGAAGTGATATTGAAAATATAAGAAACCATACATACAAGGCCCGGCATAATGCCGGGCCTTAATTTTTATCGGTAAATGCCGCTAACTAGTCGGTGATGCATATATAATTTAGTGAAATTAATACCTACTTTCGATAAAATTATTGAACACCTTGCAACCAATCATCTCCATACAGAATATCTCCAAATCTTACGGGCCTATAAAGGCGCTGAACAATGTTTCGTTCGACGTGCCGGAAGGCAGCGTATTTGGTGTACTTGGCCCTAACGGCAGCGGCAAGACCACCCTACTGGCCATTATCATGGATGTACTACAAGCTGACGGTGGCAGCTACAGCTGGTTTGGCGGTATGGCACCTGATGCCGCCCGCAGGCAGATAGGCTGTTTGCTGGAAACGCCTAACTTCTACCACTACATGTCGGCATATGATAACCTTGCGGTATCTGCAGCATTGAAACAACGCGGTATTGATGACAGGCTGCGAGTGCTGGGCATAGTGGGCCTGACGGAACGTAAAGACAGCAAATTCCAAAGCTATTCACTGGGTATGAAGCAGCGTCTGGCTATTGGTGCGGCCCTACTCGACAACCCTAAAGTGCTGGTATTGGATGAGCCTACCAATGGCCTTGACCCTAATGGCATAGCGGAAATAAGAGAACTGATCCGTAACCTGAGCAAACAGGGCATAACCATAATTATAGCCAGCCACCTGCTGGACGAAATAGAGAAAGTATGCACACACGTGGCCATACTGAAACGAGGCAACCTGCTTTTGACCGGGCCGGTAAATGAAGTATTGATAAGTGAAGACCAGATAGAAGTGATGGGCGGTGACCTGCACACACTTGAGACCGCACTCACGGCAATGCCCGGAGTAACCAGGATCAACAAGATAGACCAGGTATTGCAACTAACCTGTATTGAAAATGTATCGACGAAACAGATCAACGAATACTGTATCAGTAAAGGGATCGTACTGTCTCACCTGTGCCTGAGAAAGAAAAGCCTGGAGACGAAGTTTATGGAGCTGACGAATAAGTAGTAGATAGTAGGTAGTTGATAGTAGATAGACCGCTTAATTAGTTTAGCAGAAAGTAGCTAACAACGCATATATAGATTTGACAACTTTTTAGAAAGTTGTCAAATCTGACTCACGAAATATATCACATTACCCCTTTAACCCTTAAACCAATTA
>CANBQQ010000073.1 GCA_947371715.1 Flavipsychrobacter stenotrophus | reverse complement strand
AAATTGCCGATCGTTATCTTCTTTGCATTAGGCACTTTAGGGAAGTACTTATCTAACGGTGCTTTAAGAGTTAGTTTGCCTTCTTCTATCAACTGGAAGATCATCACTGAGGTAAACATTTTACTTATAGAGCCTATGCGGTATTTGGTAGCATAATCTGCATGTGTTTTTTTATCGCCATTGATATAGCTGTAACCTATAGATTTTGTGTAAACCAACCGACCATTTTTTGATAGTGCTATACTACCCATTCCTTTATTATTACTTTCAATAGCCATGAACAGGCTGTCCATCTTTGCTTTATTGAAAGATTGTGCTGAGGTAATAGTAGTGATACCTGCTGATAAACATAGTACAAGTGATAAAGTGCGAATGGTAAAGTTATGTTTCATAAAATCCGGTTGAGAACATTATTGTTATAAGACGTGATATGACAGACGCAAGTTACAAATTGAGTAACTTATTGTACCCATGTAGCAAGTCATCACATGACAATAATAATAGAAAAAATGGTTCTTTTATAGCGTTAATGCTAGTTGGCTAGCGTCGATAATTGCCAGTTATTGATCTTCAATAATTTAAAAAATTCCGTTTCTTCTATTTCCTTCACACAACCGGGTTGCAGATCGCCCAGCAAGAGGTCTTCAATGGATATTCTTATCAGCCGTATGCAACGGTGGCTAACAGCAAACACCATCTTGCGTACCTGATGAAACTTGCCCTCGGTGAGTGTGATGGTAAGCCATGTATGCGGTATCTCGGGCCGCATTTTAAAGTTGCCTTCAAAAAGCCCTTCCGGCATATCTACTATCTGCACATCGCATGGTGGGGTGGTGTAGTCAACTCCGCCTTTCACTATTATGGTTACCCCTGTTCTCAGCTTTTCAAGTGTTTCCTGTGTCATGCGGTGGCGCACCATTACCAGGTAAGTGCGCTCATGTGGTGTTTTGCTTTCAAAGAGTAGTTTGGTTACCCGTTTATTGGTAGTGAGTATTAGTAAGCCTTCGGAATGATTGTCTAGTCTGCCAATAGCATGTATCCCTTCGGGGAATTCAAAATCAAGATCGCCCAGTAAGCCTACATCATCGGGGCTAACGAACTGGGAGACCATATTGAATGGCTTATTGATGATATAGTATTTGTAAGGAGAGGGCGACATTGTTTATGAAATTTGTTACGCCCCGTTTACCGGCAGGCAAGCTTTCAGGGCTTTAAAGATATTAAAAACGGAGGTCACTACGACCTCCGTTAGTCACTTATTGATTGATGAATTTGGGGTGAATGAGATTTTCTATGCAGTAGATCTCATCCCACTTTTCCTGTGTTATCAGTTGTCTTTCGGTGACCGCGATATCATGAATTGACTTGCCTGTTGCCAATGCCTCTTTGGCAATGGCTGCGCATATCTCATAACCCAGTATAGGGTTAAGTGCAGTAACGATACCAATGCTGTTGAGCACCATGTTGCGGCAAACTTCTACATTGGCGGTAATACCCTTCACGCATTTTTCTGTAAGCGTGTTTATGGCATTGCCCATGTACTTAAGAGAGGTGAATAGGCTAAAAGCTATGACAGGTTCCATAACATTCAGCTGCAGCTGGCCAGCTTCGGCAGCCAGAGTGATCGTAAGATCTGTACCTATTACGTAATACGCTGTCTGGTTAACGACTTCCGGTATAACAGGGTTTACCTTGCCAGGCATAATAGATGAGCCTGCCTGCATACGTGGCAGATTGATCTCGTTAAAGCCCGTACGCGGCCCTGAGGACAAGAGGCGAAGATCGTTGCAGATCTTTGATATTTTGATGACACTGCGCTTCAATGTGCCTGATATCTGTACATAAGCACCGGTATCGGAGGTTGCCTCTATAAGGTCTTCGGCCAAGGTGATCGGTAAGCCTGATATTTCAGCAAGATATTGTGTGCATAGTTCAGGATAGCCTTCGGGTGCATTGATGCGTGTGCCGATAGCTGTTGCTCCCATATTGCATTCTGTAATAAGATTGCGGGCTTCCTGCAGGCGCCTTACGTCTTCACCAATAGTGGTAGCGAAACCATGAAACTCCTGGCCCAGCGTCATAGGGACTGCATCCTGTAGCTGGGTTCTGCCCATCTTCAGAACGTCGTCAAATTCTTCACCTTTTGCAGCGAATGCGGCCTGTAAGGCTTCTATGTCCGTAATGTATTCGTCTATCTTGCGGTATAATGCTATTCTGAAAGCCGTTGGGTAGGCATCATTGGTAGACTGTGAACAGTTCACATGGTTATTGGGGTGCAGGTGATCATAATCTCCCTTGTTGTAGCCCATGTGCTCCAGTCCTATGTTGGCAATAACCTCATTAACATTCATGTTGATAGAGGTGCCTGCACCACCCTGTATAAGGTCAGTAACAAACTGATCCTGGTACTTGCCTGCAATCAGTTCGTCGCAAGCAAAAATGATAGCATCCGCGATCTTAGGATCCAAAACACCGCAATCGCGGTTGGCCATGGCTGCAGCTTTCTTTACATACCCGAAAGCCTGTATAAATAATGGTTCATTAGCATTAGTAATGCCCGTGATATTGAAGTTCTCTACTGCTCTTAAAGTTTGTACACCGTAGTATGCATTATTGGGTATTTCCTTCTCTCCAAGAAAATCATGTTCTATCCTGTATTGACTCATAACAGATCGCTGCAAATTTTAGTTTAGTTATTAAAGAGTATGAAACGGTGATGGAGGGTGGTAAAATTAGTTTTTTTAGGTAGCTTTCCGATATGTTTCGTTGAAACATTATTAATACTTTATCGTATTGGTATAAAATGTAACGACATGAATCTTAACCAGGTAACCGTTCCATCAGTTAATATACCGACTGCAATAGAATTTTATAAGCGTTTAGGGTTAAAGCTGATAGTGGAGGCGCTGCCTCATTATGCTCGTTTTGAATGCCCTGATGGCACTTCCACATTTTCGGTGCACCGTACAGACCAGCTGCCTGACGGAGACGGGACCTATGTATATTTTGAATGCGATGACCTGGATGCGACAGTAGCATCTCTACGTGCAGCCGGAACCATATTTGAAGAATTGCCTAATGATAAGTCCTGGCTATGGCGGGAAGCGAGGTTAAGAGACCCGGATAACAATATCATCATTCTCTACTACGCCGGTGATAACAGGAAGAATCCGCCATGGCGGGTGAACTAGTCGGTTTTTACCAGGCAGCGTTCATGAGTTAATAATTCATTGTAGCTCTCCAGCTTCATAGGCATCTTTATGCTATTAAGTGTATTCCTGTTTTGTTTGGACAGTTCTTTGCGTTTCATTGTTTCTACAAATCTCCTTACCTCGTCTTTAGTTTCTAATATAAGGCCTGGCACTTGTACAGGTTTATGGTCATCTCCCATTGCTACCATAGTGAAGTAGCTGGTGTTGGTGTGCTTGATCACCTGAGTTTTTACATTCTCTGAGCTTACCCTTATACCTACTATAAGTGATGCAGTACCCACATAGTTTACGGAGGCCCTCATAGACACCAGTTCACCAACTTCTACCGGTGCCAGAAAGTCGACACTGTCAATGGATGCTGTAACACAGTAGGTGCCAGCATGTTTGGCAGCGCATACGTAAGCTACCTTATCCATAAGCGACAGCAGTATACCACCATGGATCTTACCTCCAAAGTTGGCGTAAGATGGTATCATTAATTCTGTTATAGTAGTCTTGGAGTAGCGTACTGTTTTGAATCCTGTCGTGTCCATTAGGGTGTGTATGAGGCTACAAATTAAACACAAAAGGAGCATATATTGCCAATCGCTTATCCAATACCAAAAAACAGTAAAGGAGCCAATATTGGCTCCCTTGCTGCAAACACCGATTATGAAAAAACTACTTTTATAGATTACTTCTTTGGCTATCGTGTTATTCTACGTCCTGCTAAATGATAACGGCAATGTGAATTATTTATTGCGGAAGCACTACTAATAACCCCGGCACCCGGGGATTTGTGGTCATTTGGAGTATCAGGCCGCCAATTCAATTACTCAAAAGTAACTTGCTAATATATTTATTTATGGCGCAAATGTATATTGTTGGTTAATAATTATTTTAATTGCTATTTTTACATATCTAAAATGCCGTTTTAACAAAAAGGTAATAAACTGGCCAATTAAAGGCGGTAAGAATATTTAGTGAAAAGATGATGATACCGGGCTATCTCGCCAAAGAATAAGTTGAAAGATCAATCAGATCCTGTGCATATGAAAAAGATACTCTTAGTAGATGATAAACCTGAGCTGCTTGTCTCGGGAAAGGAAATATTTGAAGCCGGGGGGTACGAAGTGGTGACCGCATGTAATGGTGCCGAAGCACTGGCACTAATTGCCATTCGCAATTTCGATTTAGTTGTTACCGATGTTGTTATGCCCGTAATGAATGGCTATTCATTATGTTATGCCATCAGAACCGGAGGACATCAAAATGATGTACCTGTAATTATATACTCTGCATCTTTTATAAAGCCCCGCCACAGAGAGTTAGGGTTAGAAGTTGGCGCCAATATTTTCATTCCAAAACAAAATAGTAGAGATTATCTTCTGCAAGCCACAGAAAAGATTTTTTCAACAGAGGGTACCCCTGAATGGAGGTTTACTTCTGATCTTTCAGCGCCTGATGTTCTTCGGCAATATGAAATTATGCTGATAAGGAAAATGGAAAGCAATGATGAATTGTTTTTTATCTCTGAAGAAGCAGATGTGATAAAGGGTGAAAGTCTATTCCGTGCTCTGGTTGAGCATAGTAATGATATGATATCGTTGGTAGATGAAAATGGAATCGTACTATACCATTCACCTGCGGCTCTTCGCTTGCTTGGGTATGACAGTACTGAAGCCGTGGGTATGCAAGCGATAAATTTTTTTCACCCGGAGGACCAGGCCGACGTTATTGCCCGATTGCAAATGTCGTTGGAACGCCCGGGTGAGCCTATCTTCAGAAGTAACAGAATGCTACACAGGGATGGGCATTTTATCTGGACAGAAGGCATTACGACAAATTTATTGCATGACCCCAATGTAAGAGCATTTGTAGGTAATTTTCGTGAAATAACGGAAAGGATGATTGCCTCAGAAAAAACTGAGCAAAATGAAAAGAGGATAGAAGCCGAACGTAAAAAATTCTCAGATCTGTTTGAGCAGGCACCATCTTATATCTGTATTCTATCGGGGCCTGATCTTGTTTATGAAATGGCCAATCCGCTTTATTTACAGATCACGGGGAAAAAGGACATAATCGGGAAGAAAGCAAAAGAGGTATTTCCTGAACTTGAAGCCCAGGGTTTTGTGGAATTGATATTTAATGTATACCATACCGGGGTGCCGTTTGCGGCCAATGAGGTGCCTATCACTATAAAAAATGATGAAACAGGGCTGATGGTTGAGCACTACATGAATTTCGTTTATCAGCCTTATAGAGATGAAGATGGCAAGGTAGCCGGAATTTTCTTTTTTGCCAATCTTGTGACAGATATGGTAAAGGCGAGAGAAGAGATATCTGTTAAGGAGCGGCGTTTCAGGGCATTGGTAGAGAATGGGAGTGATGCTGTAGTTATTCTTGACGCAAACGGGGCTCCAATATACCTGTCGCCTTCGGTGGAAAAGTTATTGGGTTATGCAGAAGATGAAATTAAAACATTGGATCTTTTTGCAATAACCCATCCGGATGATGTAGAAGAAGTAAAAAGAGGTATGCAGGAAATATTTGCCAATCCGGGTGTAGTTTTTGAAGGAAGGGTTAGCAGACTGAAACATAAAAATGGAACCTGGAGATGGTATGAGGCAACACTCACTAACATGCTTCATTCTCCATTGATAAATGGGATCGTAGACAATTTCAGAGATATAACCGACCGGAAAATTGCTGAGGAGGAAAGAGCAAAGATCATCAATGATATTGTACAGCGCAATAAAAATCTGGAGCAATTTTCATATATCGTTTCACATAATTTGCGTTCACCTGTTGCAAATATAATTGGTCTTGCTAATGTGCTGAAAGACGCAGATATTGAATATGAGGGGGAGATGGGATTAATTGAGGATATTGTCTTTTCGGCAAAGAAACTTGATGGTGTAATATCTGATCTTAATTACATTTTACAGGCAAGGCATGCGGAAAGCAAACAAAAGGAATTAGTTGCATTGGCTGATCTGGTCAACGATATTAAATTAAGTATTGATAATCTTATCAAGAGCAATGATGTTGAGATAATTACGGATTTTAGTGCTATCGACGAAATGTTTACGCTGAAAAGCTATATGTATAGCATTATATACAACCTTGTTTCTAATAGTATTAAGTATCGTCGTGCGGATGTTTCGCCTATACTGCACATAGCCAGTGAAATACAGGGCAATAAAGTAGTCCTGACCTTTGAGGATAATGGCTTGGGTATAGATCTTGTGCGAAGGAAAGATGACATCTTTGGCTTGTACAAGCGTTTTCATACACATGTGAATGGAAAGGGTATGGGGCTATTTATGGTGAAAACTGAGGTGGAATCGTTGGGTGGAACTATTTCTGTAGAGAGTGAGATAAATAAGGGCACTAAGTTTAGAATTGAATTTGATAGAGGTGGGGAGTGATCGATAGGTCGGGCTGTGGCTATGCACACCACAACAAGCATTTAATTAACTGGTTACCTTTGAAAAATGGAAGATGGTTTTGGTATTGATATAGAGTATAATGGTGAGATCCTGAGTTTTGATGTGCGATTGGCTACAACCGGCTATACACATAATTTTATGGTAGTCATAAACACCATTGAGGTAACCTACGAGCCTGATGAAGAAAGGAACTATCGTGCCATAGTAAATGCTGAAACAGCGCATGGTCTTAAAGATAAAGACAAGACGCTGATAGGCCTGGTAGGAGCGAAGCTGGATGAATTAAAGTACTTATAAACAATCCGGGCAACTCACATAAACTTCACTTTCACTTCTATGTTCGTGTTTCTTCCTTTGTCGTCGGAACATGATATTTTAATTATTGCTGCAACGGCCGAGAAAAACAGTTTCTGGTTCGCATCAGCTGTTGCGAAGAACCGATCGTTGATATACCAGTATACTTTTTTTACATCATTGGCCACCGAACAAGAGAGTTGCAATTTTTGTTCTGCTCTGTTTTCAATGATATAGGTCATGCCATTGGTGAGCGATGTGATGATGGGGCCACGGCCTTGTAAAGTGTGCGTGCATGCAGGGTTATGTGGCGGTCGCTCATTAAAACGGATGTTCATTGATTTGTAATAGGCTGCTAATTCGGGTGCTATATTGGGTAGCAACTTGGTTTTATAGCCATTGGGCGGCAGGCAGTAGGTGCAATAGCAATAGCGCTCGTCGGCCGATATCCAGGTTTGCGTAAGATGGTCGCATTGCTGACATGAGCTGATACCGGGGATGTAGTAATCCATTACCTGGTCTGTGCAATTGTCGTTGGGTATCCGCCCCGTTTCAGTGCAGACAAGCCTGAAGCCGATACTATTAGGCGGTTCTACCCATTCATTGGCAGCCTTATGGTCTATGGCGTTGAAGAGTTGAAACAATAAAGGGGTAGCTGTAGCTGCACCGCTTAGCTCCTGCACTCCTGCTGCAGAAAAGTTGCCCAGCCATACACCAATTGTATATCGCTTATTATAGCCTATGCTCCATGCATCTTTACGGCCATATGATGTGCCTGTTTTCCATGCTATGCGGGGAATACCCTGTGCTTCATCGTAGGCATTGGGCAGGTCGGGCCGATGCAGCTCGCTGAGTATATGCGTGAGCATGTAATTGGCTGGTTGAGACAGCAGCGTGATCCCCTTACTAGCTGTGTCTTTTTGTGTATGTCTTTGTTGACTATCTGCCAGTGTATATTGAAGTGGGAAATACACACCATCATTAGCAAAGGATGAATATAAAGACGTCATTTCATCGAGCCGTACACCGCAACCGCCAAGTATAAGTGACAGTCCTATTTTGTTTTTATTTTTGATGATAGAGGTAAAGCCAGCCTTACCCATCGCATTGGCAAAAGTACTCACACCTTCATCTTCCAGTAGTTTTACCGCAGGTATGTTCAGCGAATGACTGAGTGCAAATTCGGCTGTTACATTACCATGAAAATTCTTGTCGTAATTCTCTGGTGAGTAGCCTTTGATGTTGATAGGTACATCGGCTATCATAGTCCTTGGGGTAATAATACCTTTGTCCATGCAAAGGCCATACAGCAATGGCTTTAATGTGCTGCCGGGTGATCGTAGTGCTTTTACGCCATCTACCTGTCCAAAATTGTTTTTGTCTCCGAAGTCTGATGAGCCAATGTAAACCAGTACTTCATGCGTCTTGTTGTCGATGATCAATACCGAGGCATTGTTGATGTTGTGGAGCTTCAGCTGGTTGACATAGTTAGTAACTATGCCTTCAGCTTTTAGTTGAAGCTTATTGTCGAGGGTGGTGCGTAATGCAAGGTTAGTAGGATACATGCCCTTTACCCTTATAGCAAACTGTGGCACGGCACATGGGGCGTTATGCCTGTAGGCATTAAGTGGTTCGTGCAGCGCATCGTTAATTGTACCATCGGGGAATAGGGCATCTCCTTTGAATCTGAGCAGCCATTTATTCCGCTGTTGAATGATCTTGTCATTGTCTTTGCCTATTACCAATGAATTGGGTCTGTTGGGGATAATGCTCAATGCTGTTATTTCAGCCAGTGAAAGGTGGTCCGGTGTTTTATTGAAGTAGAGTAGAGATGCCGCTTTCACCCCTGCAATGTTGGATCCGTAAGGCACAAGGTTCAGATACATCTGCAATATCTCTTCCTTGCTGTATTTTAATTCCAACTGAAGCGCGCAAAACATCTCCAGGCATTTATTGAAGTAGCTGCGCTGTTTAGGATCCAGCATTCTGGCTACCTGCATAGTGATAGTAGAGGCGCCTGAGGTGCGTTTGAGGTGAAATACATTGTTGGTCAATGCCCTGCCTACGGCCAATGGATTAACGCCCAGGTGATGATAGAAGTGCCTGTCCTCTTTATATATGATAGCTTTTCTCAGCTCGGGTGTTATTTCGTCGAGCCTGGTAAACATGCGCCACTGCCTGTCTTTCGACAGGTAGGCATGCAGTACAGTACCATCTCTTGCTTCTACTACGTGAGCAAAGGCAATCTCGGTATTTACAGGTAATAGTCTTGCAAGCAGTAGTAATATACCGATGCCGGCAACCAGTCTAATTACAATCTTTTTTAGTCGCTTTTTTATTCGCGCACTATCCATATTCACCTTTTATCCGGTATTGCTCCGGCTTTATTTTACTTATAGTTGTTGGAGATAAATAGAGGTTGCAGTTGATCCAATGATTGTCAACTGCAACCCCTATCATTTAATTGGTGACCTTTATAATGCCTGCTCCATTGTATGAATGGTAGTTGCCGTCATACATGGCATCTGCCTGCACAGGTCCTAGCTGGAATGTGCCGGGAGATACCGCGCGAACCATATAATAGAAGTCTTTTCGTTTCCGCTCAACTGTAGTGAACATATTGATGCGGTCATCACGAATATCCATGTAGTCGGCAGTGGCGGGCTCTTTGATCCATTCCATTTTAGGCATTTCGTTGAGTCGGGTATTTTCCACTTCAAAGCCCGCTGGCAGCATGTCTGTAATAGCCACATTCTCTACCTTGGTGTCATACTGCCCTTCTATGGAGATGCGTATCACTATCAGGTCATTCTGCTTAAAGGTTTTAGTTTCTCTTCCCTGTCTGTCGTAGTAGGTGCGGCGTACCTTAATGAAGTTGTCTTCTTCTTTGTAGCTGCCATCGGCGGTTATACCGTTAAGCTCCCAGAAGTAGTAATAGCCGCC
>CANBQQ010000072.1 GCA_947371715.1 Flavipsychrobacter stenotrophus | reverse complement strand
CACTTTCATTTACACCAAGTGTTTCCAGATATTTGGTAACCGCCTTGGTTTCTTTATCCACCACCTGGTAGGTAGCATCATAGATCCTTTTCACCAGATCTTGCCAGGTAAACATGCGCACACCCATCTTCTCTTCAGGCAGGTAACTGATCTTATAATCTACCCTCATTCTATTGGCATCATAGAAACTGTACACCTCGTTCTGAAGAGGTGGAATGTTGCTCTTATTAGCTATTACATACCTCATGTCATCCGTAACAGAGTCATGGGTATCGGGGAACCCATTGTAACCCCTGCCCTCATACACCAACCTTTTGGGACTGATCAGCATGAAGCCGGCATGCATCACCGGCATAGAATATTGGTAGGTTTCTATACCAAACAAGGCTACAGGTTTTCTATACTCATAGAGAAGCTCTATTTCTGCATTCTTTTCTACACCTTCCATTGCGAACACCAATTCTGAAGACCCGTTGTCATTCTTAGAGGTCTTCATCTTGTCCTTGGTCACTTCAAATACTTTCCCGTCTGGCAGTATAGTACGGGCCTTAAGGGTAATGATATCGACACCATCTACTGTAGGGAAGTTCATCTTATTAAAACTCTCAATACCCTTCTCGTCGAGCACCTTTACCAACCTGTGCAGCTTGCGATAGGTATACCCCTTCTTATCAATTTCTTTGTACTCCAGCTTTATATCCTGATCTATGATAACGGCTTCGGCCTTTGCAAATGCCGTATCGATAACATGCATTACCGGCCTGGCATCCCAGTCGTCCGAAAGAAAAGTCTGTGCATCTATATGGGTTGTGGCGGCTAATATGCATATAGCACCGGTGGCAATTTTTTTCATATGGTTTATTCTAGTTGGCAGTCAATACTATTGATTCTTTGTATTGTTTTTTCAATTCTTCAACCATCTTATTATTGGCTGAGAATTTATCAACAGGCAGCATCAGTGTTTTGAGTTCATAGTCTTTGGTAAGAATTACCTGTCCCGGTAGTACTTTATAGGAGAGCTTGTAGTTCCACATATCGTCCAGCGAGTTTGCCGCATCGGGCGGTACATAGGTTGCGCTGAATCCTTTTGGTATATCCAATACTACTACCTCTTGCACCTTTGTTTTGAATTTGTAAGAAACACCTACATTCCTGTCTTTGGTGTCTACATAGTCGTCTTCAAAATTCCTGTTCAGGTTCATGTTAATATAGTACTCTTTACCAGCATTTTGCACGTAGTTATCTATCGTAAACTCCAGTCCCAGGCTGGCTTCCTTTTCGTCCTTCTCGTTCTGATAGTATTTATAGCTCTTCTGTACGAACTTATTAGACCCGCGACTGGTTATTGCTCTCACATATTTATCTCTGTCCTCATTCTTATAATAGACCATTGTATTCTCCAGATTCCATGCCGGGTAGCCTTTGTAACCCATTCTTACTGACCCAAACACATTTTTACCATCCAAATGAAGATAGGTACTATCAGATACAGCATTTACTGCGGCAGGCGTTTCCGGCACTTTAATGATCTTAAAGGTCTTTTCGTCTATAGCTATCATAGCCTCCTTCCCCTGTATGCCCGATGGATTATAACCAAAAGGTATCAGCGGATCTGTTCCATCCATGAACAACCACTCCTCACCCAGCTTCAATGCGCAGATCATATGATTATCTACCAGAGGCAGTGGTGTCTCATCATAGGTATAAGGCTTATGTCTCGTGCCTATCCAGGTAAAGTAGGCCTTTAACCCTACTTCCCGGCACATAGCAGTAAGTATGCTGGCCATGTCTTTACAATCACCAAATTTGCGCTTACATATGTCTGCTGCCTGCCGGGGAACGTATCCTCCCAAACTGTCTTCAAATGCTATGTAGTGCATATTCCGCTGCACCCATTGGTATATATGTGCTGCCTTCTCTCTGTCCGTTTTATCGCCCTTACTTACCTCCTGCGCCGTCTTGCTGAGCAACTCGTCTTTGGTTACGTTTACATTTTTGATATAGTGATAATAGTAAGCATACAGCTGAGAAGGATCACTCAACATTTGCGTTGGTTGATCATCATGCGGTAACTGGTAAGAAGTGATGTAAGGGATAACATGAGGCATGTAATAAGTAACCGATGGCAGATCACTCAGCTCTTTAAGTGCCGGAACATTTTCCGCTGTAAATCTATATGTTATGGTATTCTTATTCTCCTCCCGGGTTTGCTTTATCCAATCAGTATGGTCTCCCTTCAGCACAAATTTGAACTGCACATATTTCGGTGCGGTTATCTCAAATACCTGCTTCACGGCCGGTATACTCTCCTGAAAATAGAACACAGGCAGCATGTGAATATCGGTATGACTGATAGTGTAAGATGTTTTCAGCACCGAGTTTTTCGTTAACCCACTAAAGGAAATTTCGGTCTGTTTAGCATCATCGTAAAAGATGTTCTCCTGTTCCGATGATGTTGTCTTGTCCAGATAATCTTTCTTTTTCTTGTAGCCCTTATCTGTTGGTATCAGTGCCTTAGCATCAAATTGCTGCAATTTATTGAAGTAGCTGTGAAAAATATATTCCTTGTTATACAAACCCGGAGACATTTCGCTTATCAACAGCTTTTCGTGTGTAATGTCACTTACTGCCACCAGCTCACCTCCATCATTTTTAATGGTAAGATGCTCTGTATTATTGGTAATGACAGCGTTCTCTGTTTTGTATTTTGCAATGATAGCCTCGTATCCTTCTTGTGCATTTGCGCTAATAGCAACTACCGCCAGCATAGCAAGCATAGAATACTTCAGCGATCTATTGGCTCTTCCTTTCTCTTTTATCATTCCGTCACGTTTATTAATTCTCCGTAGTGATAGGTATACTTTGTTGTCTTGTGAGTAACAAGGTCGTTAACTATGGTCAAGCCATGTGGAGTGCCCAGGTAATAATTCCTGCTGATGACCAGTACACCATCCTTATCGTAGGTATTCTCAGGGCCCATTTCTTCGTTGTCCTTGTATTCCAGTTGATTTATTAGTTTTGCTTCAAAAGTATACCTGCTAAACCTGCCATCAAGATTACCCAACTTGTAATTTCTCTCTTCAGATACGTTGCCATTGCTATAATAGATCTTACATGCACCATCAAATCTGTTCTGATCAAGTTTCATTTCTGCCGACTTGGCACCATTGCTATATACAGCTTTAATATTCACGGTCCCGTTCTTAACCGGTATCATCGGCAGCAATTGACCATCCTTACCTTCATGACTATACCCTACAACGGTACCGTTTTCATAGTATAAAACACAGGCTATCCTGCCATTTTCGCCATAATAGAATGTCTCACCGTCGCGGTCGCCTTCTTTATAATTCCCCGATACATACAGTCTGCCACAAGCGTAGCTGGTATGTTTACCATCCCAATCACCTTTTGCAAAATCCGTTTCAGACGTCAATGATCCTAACTCATCATAATGCAAAAACTTCCCCGTTATAAGCCCGTTCTTATAAGGTGTTATACTTTCCACCTTACCATCAGGATAATAAACAGTGTTTGTACTATCTCTGTTACCGTTCTTATAATAGATCTTTTCCCGGGTATTACCGTTCATGTATTTAATGGTCAGGGGGCCGGTAAGGTCACCGTATATCATTTGCCCCTCCGCTTCAGTAAACCGTTTGCCATTTTTATTCGGCAATGCGTACCTGCCGGCTCGCCCCATAGGGAACACCACACTATCTACCCGTTGGTGCAAACTGTCGAATACTGCTGCCGCGGTAAGCATATTATAGTCGTACATGTATTTATACTGAAGCTCTCCATTCTTATTATATTCTTTTACATAGCCATTCCAGTAATCATTCACAAAGTAGCGCTCACTTTGCAGCTTGCCATTCACATAATAGTACTTCCATAGGCCCTGCTTTTTGCCATCCTTATACCATCCCTCATTTTGCGTTATGCCATTGTCGAAATAATACTTGTAATACCCATCCAACAGATCGTCTTTATAATTTAGTTCAGATTTTACTGTACCATTTTTATAGTATGTTGTAGCTTTTCCTTGCTTGTTCCCTTTACTGTAACTTATCACGCTACCCTTCGCTCCGGTCACAGCGTAAAAAATAGTCTCGCCCGCTATATACCCTTCTCTATCCAATTGATAATCGGCGTATTTGTTGCCGTTAGGAAAGTAAGATGTATACTCATAAATGCCTTTCCTTGCCGCCTTTTCGTATACTACAACTCCTTCGGCATTATAATATTTTATAGAGGTAGGTATATCATCATCATACTCAAATTCTGCATACAGCTTGCCGTTTATACTATAGCGCTTATCTGTTCCATTCTTCTTACTTCTTTCATACGTGCAGACTTCATCAGGCTTTCCACTATCAAAAAACGTTTCGTACAGACCATCATACTTCCCATTACGAAAGGTGGCCTTCTTGCTTATTTTACCGTTTTCATAATACACGATGTATGAACCCTCAGCCTTGCCGTTTTCGAATGCATAAGACTCCTTTAATTGTCCGTTTTCATAATACTGCTTATACAGACCGCTATAATTGCCGTCTTTGAAATTCACCACTTTATCGGGTTTACCATTATCAAAGTAGAACGTGTACTCACCATCCTTTATTTTCTTGTTACTAAAATAGGCGGTCACTTCTTTTGTTCCCGATTGAGTGAACGTGCTCTCCTCTGTTTCTTTGTCATTTAATTTCTTTACAAGCAAATTCCTCCAGCCTTTATAATTATAACTTTCCTCCTGTAGTATCTTTCCCTTATCATCCATCACTGTAACCTTACTGAGGTAGCCATTAATGTAATATTCCTTAAGCGTGTCAATAGTAATATTCTTATTGAAATTCATTTCCTTCATAAGGCTACCAGACTTGAAGTAATACTTCCATTGTCCGTCCTTTTCACCATTGTCGTTATACTGACCAACCGCCAATAAAGTCTGGTCGTACCGGTAGACAGTCACCGGGCCTTTCATTGATGCATCTTTACCTTTCATCAATGTTTCGCCAACCAGCAATACCTCACTTTCAGGTGCATAGTGATAAAGTTCTCTGGCGTCTTTGCGCTTATTGAAATTCAACTCTCTGGTAGATTGTATCTTATTCAATACCGGGAAAACTTCTTTTTTTGCCTCTAAAATATCATTGGCTCTGCGTTTTGCCAGTGCATCTATTGTCGACAGCTTAAAGTCTGAGAATACCAGTAACATAAACCCTTCAAACATATCATCTTTAAAGGCAGACGAGAAGATGGGCACATAATATTGCATGGCAAAACTTGTATCACCTACGTCAAACTGCAGCTTCTCCATCATCGCTTGCGACTGGCGGAATATGTTATCATTCAGGGCTATCTTCAACTTATACGAGGACCCGATAGCCAGTTTGGCATTAATGATCTGGTCTATCTCGTCAAACGAAGGATTGTTGTATTTTTCCTTCCTACCCTTGTAGGCCTTTTGCACACTGTCGGTCTGCTCGGCAATAGCCGAAATAACAGAAATAGCCTGCCGCGCCCAATCTGCATTTTTGGTAACCAGCAAAGCAGTTTCGCATGCCATCATAGCCTCGGTCAGCCTACCCTGCAATGTATATGTGGTCCCCAGCATGTAGTGCGACCGGAAGTGATAAGGATTAATGACCAAAGCCCGTTGGAAATAATAGGCTGCTTTATCATAATCCTTCATATTGAAATACACTACACCCTTTTCATAATAGGGTTGATGATCCTGCGGATACATGACCATCAGTTGATCATAGATCATTATAGCGCTGTCCCTTATTTTCAATCGGTCGTAGCAACCGGCAAGCGTTATCATAGCATCCCGCCTATTGCCATAGCGCATACCTACTGCGGTTGCCGCAAGGTTTTTTGCAGCTAGAAATTGACTGTCCGCGATGAGCGATAAGATTGTTTCATAAGTAGCCAATGCATAATTAGTATCACATTCATGCACCGTTCGGAATATTTCAATGGCCCTTTTATACTCTTCCTTACTTAACATATCCACTCCCTTCAACAACACTTCGTGAGAGTCTTCAAACTTAGTTTGGCTTTTTGCAGTAAAAGAAAGAATAGTGAGAGTGGCAAAGAGTAATAGGATCCTGCGCATAGTAACGTCACCTGGTTTTGTGGTTAGAACAACTGATTATCAAAGATAATGGATAAAATATGTGCAGCATATGTGTCTAAAAAATAAAAAAGTCCGGGGCAGGAACCGAAAACATCGCTCAAAACTTATCTTTACACCCCGATGAAATTTTTAGAAAAGGTTTTTACAATAATGGCATTAATAGGCGTGCTCATAAAACTTGCCGGACTTACCGGTGGGTTGCCGCTGATTGCGCTGTCATTAATATGCCTTTCTGTTCACTACCTGCTCTGTGGTTTTTTCCTGTTCAACGATATCCGTCTTCGCGACTGCTTTAAAAGAAGTAGCTACAAAGAGATCACAGCGTTAAAGATCATAGGCTCATTAGTATCCGCTGTAGTATTGTCAGTATTAATCGCCGGCATTTTATATCGCCTGCTGTATACCGATGGCAATATGATGATCTTGATCTTCACACTGTCGCTTAATGTTGTTTTCACTCTTTCCCTGGCATTTACGGTATCTATTCGCCACATAGCCTTCTATAAAAACATCCTTATTCGCTCGGCTATTCTATTAATAATCAGCGCATGTCTGACTATTGCACCATCAAAATATCTCGATCTACAGAAAAAAAAGATAATTACCGAACAGGTGACTTGTGTTGGTAATAGCCTTAAAGCATAGCACTCCGCATCAACTCGGCCGGTATCAAAGTATCAATTTTCACATTACATTAGTCTTTATTGTCTATTACTATTGTAAGGTTCTCAATTCAGTGCACCATTTAAAACTCTGAATACCATTCATTTAATGACTAATACTCTGATTGTCACTTAATATAAACGATCCGTAATGGCTATTACCTTTTACAGTGGGATTACTGGAAATAAGCCAATAACTTTGCACCGTATTTATTGAAACTAACAAATGATCACAACTCCTTACATATTATATTCTGACGGAAAGGGAAATATTTTTGAAGACACTACTTTATATGTTGTTGGCCGCAGCGGATGGGATGCTGCACCAATACCTGATGAAGACTGGATAGAGCTGCCCGATGGCGGAACATTATACGAACTACCCGGAAGAAGAGGAATAGGTATAGATGTGAAAACCGGCGATATGCGCCTGTGCGAAAAAGGATGGGCTGTTGCTGCTTTCATTCCGCCGGCACATACCGGTTTGTATCTTGCCGCTTATGAAACAATGCCCGACGCACCTACCCTGCCATTGTTCTCTTACACGGCTGCAGGTTGGCTCAACAATAAGTTTTACGTTCCTGCTGTCCGCATTGAGCGCGACATACGCCAGGAGTGCAGCGGTTATGAAGACCGCAAAATAAAAGAAGGTGTAGACCATTTTGTGAAAGCTTATCCGCATAACAGACTGGTGAAACACCTTGCTGAAAAATGCACACTTACCTACAGCTGCCCGGCATCAAGAAACTTTTTCATGGGCCGCTGGGAGTGCCCCATACCTACTTCACCGGCATGTAACGCCAATTGTATAGGTTGTATCTCTTTCCAGCCCGAAGACGAAACCATTGTTTCTACTCAGGATAGGTTGACCTTCAAACCAACCGCAGAAGAAATAGCTGAATATACTGTACCACACCTTGAAACTGCTCCTTATCCTATTGTTAGCTTCGGCCAGGGTTGCGAAGGCGAGCCACTGCTGATGTGGGAAACTATTAAGGATTCTATCATAGAGATCCGCAAGCATACCAAGAAAGGAAGCATAAACATCAACACTAACGGTAGCAAGCCGGCAGCGGTAGAACAATTGATGATGGCCGGACTGGACAGTATACGTGTGAGCATGAACTCAGCCCGTCCGGACATATATACTAAATACTATCAGCCAAACAACTACAAATTCGAAGACCTGAAAGAAAGTCTGAAAATCGTTCGCAAGTATGGTGGTTGGTCATCTATCAACTACTTCGTATTCCCCGGCATGACCGATAGCATTGCAGAATTTGATGCACTGTGCGAGTTCATCCGTGAGACCGATATCAGCATGATACAGTGGCGTAACTTCAATATCGACCCCGACTGGTACTTGGGCAAAATGGGTGTTACAGACCCGGGCGAGAACATGGGCATGAAGCAGATGATAGAGTTGATACAGGAAGAATTCCCCAACCTTAAGTTCGGCTACTTCAACCCACCAAAAGAGCGTATGTTGAATTTTGAGACTGATTTTGCACATTGATATAGTTAATACATCATGCTAGGTTGACAATCTTTCGAAAAGTTGTCAACCTTTTTTATGCCGCATAGTTAAAATAGATCTGAATGAGTACCAGTAGCAACAAGAGTTAGTGTATTTGTGTCTTCATTGATTTGCCAGATCAATAACCAATCGGGCTGGATGTGACATTCCCAACAATCTTTATAATTACCCGAAAGTTTGTGCGCCTTATACTTTAAGGCCAAAGGGCGACCTTCTGCTATAGAAACAATTACACTTTGAATTAGAGACTCTTTACTACCTCGTTTAAGCGCAAGTTTATAGCCCTTTTTAAATTGATTTGTATATTCTAAACTATACATCACCTCTTAAGATCAACAAATAATTGATCCAATGATTTTGCTTTTTTTGTTTTACCTTTTCTTGCGTCTTCAATAGCATTTTTAGTCACGCTATTGGGCTCTTCTAATATCTTTACAAAAGGTAAAGTTTCCATTAACTCCAGAAATTTTTGAGCCTGTTTAGTTTTTGTATCAATACTCAAGTAAGTCATGCAATTGAATTATGTCGTAAAGTTAGTCGTTATTAAATAATATGGCAAATATACCAGTCAACTTCACCTCCCCTCTTTCACCCAACCTTCCTTCCTTGCTATCGCAAACATTTCCTCAAAGAGTATTTGTATAGCTAGCGGTGCGCAACCACCATAATCCGATATTTTTTTTGACCGGCCATCTCTGAATACCACCTCAATAGTATACGTCGGCATATCAGTTATCTGAATAGTGTAGCTATCCTTTAGCTTGGTGACATTCATATAATTCAGGGTATTAAAGATATTATCAGTCTCCACCGAATCAAGATACGCCCGCTTGAAACCTATCTCGGCATATCCATTGCCCTTATAAGATACAAACCCGTTGGGGTTGATCTGCATATCAAACGACGGACACTCACCATAGCAACCCGTTGCCTTAAAAGAAACATATTGAATATCAAAATGATCAGGTGTCCTATTGAGTTCCAGCATCCTGCTATATTTGTATACCAAAGTGTCAGGTTGGGCATCAGGAACAAAATTTCCTGTATATCTCTGCAAAACAAGCCATGCTCCTGAAGGCTTATAAATAATATTTATAAGCTTCTTCATCTCATCCATACAGTATGTTTCAGTAAAATGAGGTATATACTTACCTTCTCCCTCATCAGTTATTGCGAACTTTCTTACACCACAAACAATAAGGTCTGTAAGTCCATTCCCATCGAGGTCGGCTTTGTAAAAGACATCTTCAGTATTTAATGATTGGTCAAATTTATTAGGATTGAAACCAAGCGGTAGTGCTTTACATTCCAATAATGTCCAGTCCCATCGGCTACTCAATCTGTCGGTGATAAACTTATTGACATCGTGCCTGGTTTTAAGGGAGTATATTTCATTGGCATGGCATGAAAAGGAGATAAAACACAAAAATGAAATGGTAAGGAAGGTCAGTATTCTATTATTCATAGGAGATTCTCAGTTTGTAAAGATTACTTTTTATACCTCACCACCCCATCCTTACCTACTACAACCACACCCTCGTCCATCATCCC
>CANBQQ010000071.1 GCA_947371715.1 Flavipsychrobacter stenotrophus | reverse complement strand
TTGGAGAGGTTTGCCATTTCTATAGCACCGGGTGCAGGGTATTGTGCATCGAAGAGTGCTTTAGGGAAACCGCCAAAGTCGTGAATGGTCTTTGGCTGGGCCATTGTGGTGACCTTGGTTGTGTTGGTAAGCCAGTGTGCGGAAATAGAAAGTATGGCCTGCGGTCGTGGTAATTGCTTACCCATTTTGCTCCAGCTGCGGCTGAACTCATTGTCTTCAATGGCGTTCATGGGGCTGCCATGACCTATAAACATAACGGGCATAGGTGGGGATGGCGCCAGGCTGTTGCCCAAAGATTCAAGTGCAGATAATGTAGACATACCTGTGATGGATGCGGCTGCTAAAATGCTGCCATTTTTTATAAATGTTCTTCTTTTCAAGATCGAAAGTTAAAACTCAACACAAATATACATGTATGTACATGTATTTTCAAATTATTGAACATATAGAGGTATTGAGTGGCGCAATAGTGTTTCATTTTGTGGGGGTGCGGTAGTTTGTTACTTTTATCCATAATGAATACCGAAGCCGTTTATTACGCTCATCTTTCTAAAGATAAAAAGTTATTGCCACTACTCAAGACAATAACTCCGCGACCTTTAAAAAAGAGGAAGAACATTTGTTTGAGGCTGTGTGCTTCTATCATAAGTCAGCAGTTGTCGACTAAGGTGGCTGAGGTGATTTTTAAACGATTCCTTGAACTATATGGAGGTGAGGAGCCGACGGCGCAGCAGATATTGGATACACCAACTGAGACGTTACGCAGCATTGGCTTGTCTAACGCGAAGGTGAGTTATGTACATAATGTAGCGCGCTTTATGATAGAGCAGAACGCTACCGATAAGCTATTTGCGAAGATGGATAATGAAGCGGTGATCGATTTTCTTACCCAGATAAAAGGCGTAGGCAGATGGACGGTAGAAATGATACTGATGTTCACGCTGGGTAGAGAAGATGTGTTTGCAATTGATGATCTTGGAATACAGCAGGGCATTGCTAAAGTGTATGGATTGGATATGACGGATAAGAAGGCATTTAAAGCGCAGATGTTGAAATTATCGGCCAAGTGGGCGCCATACAGGACGTATGCTTGTTTCTTTCTTTGGGACTACAAAGATAATGGCTGAATTGCGCAATGGCTGAATGGCTCAATTGAATTCGGCAATTTGATAATTCGACAATTTGGCAATGAAGAAATGAATGTGATGGAATGCGACAATGTGGAAGTAATGTGATGCAATGTTGAAATGTGTGAGGGGAGAAATCTGAAGAAATGGGGAGATTTGGGAGAAATGTGATGATAATTAGATACTCTGTTTAATAACAGGTTTTTACCTTCTACTTTTGACATACGACGCTATGCATCGGGACTATCTACTATGTACTAAATACTAACGACTATTAAAGATCATTATAAAATATTAGGGGTACAACCGTCTGCTACGCTAACTGAGATAAAGAAAGCGTACAGGAAGCTGGCCATGCAGTATCATCCGGATAAGAACCCGGATAATGTGTATGCAGAGGCTCAGTTTAAGGAGATACAGGAGGCATACAGTGTTCTCTCTAATCCTTTGAAGAGAGAGCGGTATCATGATGATTTGTGGATGAGTGGTGCGGGTAAGCGCACTGCAAACACACAAGAGGTAACACCATCGTGGTTGCTTACCGTGGCTATTGATATGAATAAGAGCCTGGCGGCGATGGATACTTGTCGTATAAGTCAGCGGGCGTTACAAGAGTATATCTTGCTGATACTTACTGATGCACATATAGGTGTGCTTCGACATTTTGGTGATGAAGAGAAGAACAGCGCGATAAGAGCAGAGGTGATGAAGGCGACCCAGTGGCTGGGTATACAGTACCTGGATGTGATAGTAGCGCAGATGCTGAAGACGACTGATGATATAGGTCAACAGAGGGAGATCTATCAGTTTTATAAGGGTAGGGAAAAGCAGGCAAAGCAGAGACAATTGTTGCCGTTAATTATTGTACTGATCACGATACTGCTTTGTGTGTTGATGTACTTTTATGGGACGAAGTGAGGGGGGATAAAACCAGTAGCTAGCTATCTATTGAACGCTTGAAGTTTCAAGTTGGTTGTTGGTTTAGTAGCAAACGACTACCTCCTGATGTGAGATTGATCCACCAATCCCGACCTTCGGTTGGGAGGGACGGGTTCGGTCCTGCAAATGAGAGAGTTCAGATATGTACCCAAAACGAATACGTCCTTGCGTGAGATTGCTTCGTGCCTCGCAATGATCCACCTCTTTTGCTTCTGTCATTGAATAATGATTTCGGGCAATCCGAATAACTTCTTGCAATGGCCTTATTTTTGGGTGCCAAGACAAGGTCTGCCGAGACGCAATTATGCGTCTTTACCACTGATCAATTTATTAGATGATAAAACAAAAGCCCCGACTAACGGGGCTTTTGCTCTTGAGTGGTTTTGAAGTGATCCAAATTAGTTTGAATCAGATGGGGTTTCAGGGACTTTGCCAATTGCTCCCATTTTGTGGAGCAGTCTCCTGTTTTCACGTTTATGGATAAGGTTGTGTACGCGGCTATAAATAACGGGTAGTATCAACAGGGTTAGTAACGTAGAGGTGATCAATCCACCGATCACTACAATAGCCAAAGGCTTTTGTGTTTCGGAGCCTATGCCTGTACTGATGGCGGCAGGTAACAGCCCTATAGCGGCCATTAATGCAGTCATAACCACCGGTCTGATACGCGTGTGGACACCGTGCTCGATGGCCTTGTGTAGCGTCATTTTATCGGTCAGGTTTTTCCGGAATACACTGATGAGGATAACCCCGTTTTGTATACACACGCCAAACAGTGCAATGAAGCCTATACCTGCACTGATACTAAAGTTGATATGAGTGACGTGTAGCGCAAGTATACCACCAATCAATGCGAACGGCACGTTCATGATGGTCAGTAATGCATCCTTTACATTGCCATAGGTAATGAACAATATGAGGAAGATGGCCAGCAAGCAAAGAGGTACTACACGGTTAAGCGTATTGGTGGCCCGGACCTGGTTTTCGAACTCACCGTTCCATGTCATTGTATAACCCTTCGGCAGCTTTAATGCAGCTGCAACTTTTTTCTGTGCCTCACCAATTGTACTACCTAAGTCGCGGCCACGGTTAGAGAATTTCACCGCGATATAGCGGAGATTGTTTTCTCTGAATATAAATGCAGGGCCTGTTGTCTTACGGATGTTGGCGATCTCGCTGATAGGTATACGAGTACTATCTTGTGTAGGAACGCGGAGCTGAGAAATTTTTTCTTCTGTATTTCGGTAGTCTTTATCATACCTGATACGCACATCGAATTTACGCTCGCCCTCGTAGAGTTCAGTAGCAGCTTTACCACCCAGAGCCATTTCAATAACAGCATTAGCATCGGCACTGTTGACACCGTACATCGCCATTTTTTTCTGATCCAGCTCTATACGGAATTCGGGTTGTCCCAGGTTTTTCAGGATACCCAAGTCATCTACACCCTGTACACCATTTAAAGTTGTTTTTACAACCTTTGCCATAGAATCGAGTGTCTTGAAGTCGGGGCCATATATCTTAACGGCAAGTGCTGCATTTACACCTGCTACAGCTTCTTCTACGTTGTCGCGAATAGGCTGTGAGTAGTTGAAGACGCAGCCCGGTATCTTTTTCAGCTGCTGGTCCATACTGTCGATCAACTGATCTTCAGTTAATCCTTTGCGCCACTGATCTTTTGGTTTGAGATCTACCTGTATCTGCACATTGAAGAAGCCTTTAGGATCGGTGCCATCGTTGGTGCGGCCCATCTGAGATAGTGTTTGTTTAACCTCAGGGAATTTGCGGATGACCTGCATCATCTTATCGCTGGTCAGCTTAGCTTCAGGCAGGCTTATACTCATCGGTAATTCACTCTCAACCCATAGTGCACCGTCATTGAGTTCTGGCAGGAACTCTGTACCCAGGAACTTTACTGAAGCGAAGCTTACTACCATTATTGCTACCGCTACTATCAAGCACAACTTCTGTCGGGCATATACCCATTTGAAAGCCATCATGATGTATTTCTCAAAGAAGATAACAACGGGGTTATGTTTCTCGCGTACATTCTTTTTGAGCAATACACTTGATAGTGCGGGTACGAATGTAAGTGTGTAGATCAAGGCTCCGATCAATGCAAAGCCGAGTGTAAACGCCAATGGCGAGAACATCTTACCCTCTACCTTCTGGAATGCGAAGATGGGTATGAGACAGGTAAGGATAATGACTTTAGAGAAGAAGATAGCTTTACCCATTTCGGTACCCATGGTCTTGAACAAACCCAGTTTTGCGAGTTTGTTGAACTTTTCCATACCTACCTCTTTGGCCCGATGATCGAGGGCTACGAATATCCCTTCTACCATTACCACAGCACCATCTATGATGATACCAAAGTCGACTGCCCCCATACTCAGTAAGTTGGCAGACATGCCCTTAAGGCGCATCAGCATAAAGGCGAATAACAGTGCCAATGGTACTATCAATGCAACAGTAAGCGTAGTGCGCCAGTCGGCCATGAAAATGAGTACGATCAATGTTACCAATATGATACCTTCTATGAGGTTATGGATAACGGTGTGCGTAGCAAACTCCATAAGTACAGTACGGTCGTAAAAAGTACTGATCTTTACACCTTTGGGTAATACATTCTCGTTCAGGTCTTTTACTTTAGCCTGTATGCGTTCGAGCACTTCGGCAGGATTCTCTCCCTTGCGCATGACAATGATACCTTCAATAACGTCGTTCTCGTTATCACGGCTCACCCATCCCAGTCTCGGTTTTCCTGCTTCTTTTACTTCTGCTACATTCTTTACAAGAATTGGTACGTTGTTGATCTTTGTGATGATGATATTCTCCACTTCACTTATGTCGTTGAGGATACCTATGCCACGTACTACATATGCCTGACCGTTACGTTCCAATACGTCACCACCTACGTTGATGTTGCTCTTGGTGACAGCATTGTAAACGTCTAAAGAAGTAAGGTTATACTTAGCTAATGTGCCGGGGATAACACTGATCTCATAGATCTTTTCTTCACCACCAAAGCTGTTTACATCAGCTACTCCGGGAACAGATTTGAACTGCCTGTCTAGCACCCAGTCCTGGATCGCAGTAAGTTCACGGATGCTCTTTGTTTTGCTATGCAGGGTGTAGCGATAGATCTCGCCAGTAGGGCCATATGGAGGTTCTACCTCGGGTTTTACACCATCGGGCAGATCCGCATTAGAGAGTCGGCTCAGTACCTGTTGGCGTGCAAATGCATCATCAACATTATCATCGAAGATGATACGGATGTAAGCCAGACCGAAAGCTGATGTAGAGCGCAAACTTGTTTTGCTCTGTACTGAATTTAAAGTGGTCTCCAATGGAATAGACACGAACTTTTCTACCTCTTCAGCACTACGGCCAGGCCACTGTGCGATGATGATGATCTGTGTGTTTGTTACATCGGGGAAGGTTTCTATCGGCGTATTTTTGTAGCTGATAAAACCTATTACAGCCAGAACTCCTGTAAGAAAAAACACCAGGAAGCGGTGTCGTAAGGAAAAGTGAATAATCGCTTTTATGAACTTATTCATAAACTATATGGTTTGGTAATGATCCGTGTGAAGGGATATTACTCATTTGATAATTGGTTAAAAATGAATAGCTGATGTTTTGTGATCAGCACGTCTCCCGGTTTCACACCGCTTCTTACATAGGTTTTATCTCCTACGGTTTTGATGATGTCTATTCCGCTTATCTGTATGTCGTTTTTGTTGTTGTAAGTGACTACATAATTCTTCCCATCCTGAGATAACACCGCATTACTGGAGAAGCAAGTATATGTGCCGGCATCCTGGTTGTTGACCACTACTTTGGTGAACATTTCCGGCTTCAAGAGCATTTCCTTGTTTTCGAGATTGATGCGTACACGCATAGCTTTGCTTTGCGGATCGAGCACCTGACTTACTTTGTCGATCTTGCCTTCGTACTCTTTGTCGGGGTAGGCTATTGGTACAACCTTAACCAGGTTTCCTTCTTTTATTCTGGAAATGTCATTTTCATAAACGTTGGCATATACCCAGATGTTTTTAAGGTCGGATATAGTAAACAAGTTGTCTCCCATATCAGGACGTATGAATGCGCCTGCGGCTACTTTCTTTTCAACTATGTACCCGTCAATTGGCGCAGTGATGGTGTACATGCCACCTTCTGATGCTTTGCCACCACCATTGATGTTGATGATAGATTGAATTTTATTGCGGGCTGCCAATGATTTCTCATAGTTTTGTTTGGCTTCGTTATACTCGCGCTCACTGCTGATGCCACCTTTGAACAAAGACTCCTGATTGTCCATCTGGCGTTTAGCTATTGCCAGGTCGGCATTAGCACTGCTTAGGTCATTGTAATTACCTGCAACGTCGGCACTCTTTATTGTTGCCAATGCCTGACCCTTGCTTACGTGATCACCAAGAGAAACCTTTGCTTCTATGACTTGTCCGCTAGTGCGGGGGAAAACCTTCACTACATTATTTTCGTTGAAGCTTACTTCTCCGCTAAGGGATAATTCATCGAGCAAAGCACATTGCCGCACGGTGTCTATCTCTATCATGTGCAGCATTGAGTCGCTAAGCACAAATTTGGTACTTTGTTCTACTACCGGTTCTTTATGTTCACACGAGGTAAACAACACAACTGCCAGGAAAGACAACAAAATTGATTGTTTCATTACTATATATTTTGCTTGTTTTATTACTTTATGTATTCTTTGGGTACTTCGATTGTTATGTCGCCTTACAGGGCTTGATGTTTTGTCGTGTTCGTATAGAAGGTTTAAACCCCTCGCTATTTATTTCGCTCCCTCAGGGCTTTTTTAATGCGGATATTATATCAGGGTGTCGGGACTAACTATTGTGTACACACTACTAACTACTCCCCACTACTTAGCTACATCTACACCCACCACATCGTTCAGCTCTTGCTTGGCCAATCGGAGGTTAAGTACCTGTTGTAACTGATTTTTTCTTACATCCTGGTAGTCGTTGAAATATTCCAGGAATTCTATCAGGCTTATTTGCCTGTTGTTATAGCTTTCTACTATGTTCTTGTACAGCGCAGAATAGTCTGTATAGAAGGCCGCATTATTATTTGCGGTAAGGCTCACGGTTAACTGCAGTTTCTGATATGCGTTCAGGACATCATTCTTTAGTTTCTGATCATATTGTTTCAGGGTAGCCTCTTCAGCTTTTACCTGCCAGTTAGCAGCTTTAATATTCCCTCTGTTCCTGTCCCAAAGTGGCAAGGGTATAGAGAGTCCAAGGCCATAATAGTTAGGTGTATAGTTGGAATTGTTGTCGTACTCTGTTCCTATGGTCAGGTCGGGTACAGCCAATGACCTTTGTAGTTTCAGGTTTTGCCTGTTGTATTGTACCTGATATACCTGCTGATTGTAATCGGTATTGTGCTTTGCGGCAGAATCGAGCATCGCAAAAATGTTCAGCTCGGGCATTCTGGCGGGTTCGTTTTCTTCAGCAACTGGCAGGATAAAGATATTACCGGTTACCTGTAGTAAGGTCTTTAGTTCGCTTTGCACATCAGCCAGTTCCTTTGCGTTATCGATCATTTCCTGCTTCATATTAAGGATCAATGCCTGCACTCTCAGGTATTCCTTCTTTGCGATATTGCCGGATGTGAGTGCAGTACCCATTGCTTTCTCCAATTTTGACAAGCGCTCAATATTGTCGTTATACAGGGCCGCATTTGCCTGCAGTTGCGCAACGCTATAGAAATCTTTTATGAGTGTAGCACGCAGGTCACGCAACACAGTGTTAAACTGCCATTCCGCGATATTGACATTGGTTTTAGCCAGATCTACCTGATGACCGCGTTTCCCCGCGGTTCTGATCAGCTGCTGCACCTGCACAAATATTTCACCGGTAGGATTGCCTGCGGCATCCTTACCATGCTCAAAGAAGCGATTATTGGCATACACATTCTGATCTGTGTTCAACACAGGGTTATCCCATTTACGGGCCTGTGCCACAAGCGCCTTATTGCTCTGTATGTTGTAATGCTGCGCCAACAATTGGAGGTTGCTGTCTAAAAAGGTTTTTTCTGCTTGTTGTAAGGTAAGCCTAAGCGTATCAGCAGCGGGCATTTGCTGCGCGTGCAAGTTGGTTGATTGCAGAAGGCAAATACAGCATAATGCGTATAAGCCTTTTGCAAGCTGTTTGTGAGACATGCAAAAACAATTGTAATTGGTTACAAAATGGGTAATGATGGAAGAATAGCCCTGGTTCTGGAACTAGTTATTGCGGTAAGTACGAGTATTTGAACGTGTAGTAATACAATACATTTATGCAGACGTAATGATCTAAACAATTCTGAAATTGGAAATTACCGCAAAGGCGAGGGCTTTAGCAAGCCTTGGGAGGCGGAGGATTGATCTCTTTACAAAACAAGAAATAGTAACTCTCGTTGAGTGGTATTATGTAATCAACTGAAACCAATGGAATGTACTGGTAGGAGAGGGTAGGAATAGGTGTTGTAAGCTTAAAGGAGAAGAACTTGATCGCCCTTACTTTGTGGTGATGGCCCTTGTGTTCTGATAGTGATGTTGCAGCTGTATACTGAATGTCATTATCATCATCGGGGGCAGAGGTGAAAACATGGTTTCCGTGTAAATTGAAATGCATTACCGATTTGTTATCGGGCTTGTCGCTTAAGAAATAGCCGAAGATGAGCATGATAATGCCCAATCCCTGCAATATATATAAGCGCGTTTTATGCATAGTTATAAGAGTACAAATCTACGTCGGGAAAAAATAAAATTCTGTTAATCCTTTGTGTTATTTTGATATGTGAATTATTGGCAATGTTGATGTTACAGAGTAAGTAGGCCAAATTTGTATAGACCGTTCACCGGTTTGTTTTCCCAGAATAGTTCAAAATCATCGAAGCCTGCGTTCTCATAGCTTTCTTTTACTTCCTGTATGGTATACGTCTTTATTTGTGCGGGTGAAAGATTCTCCAGAATATTGACCAACCATGTGCCTTCCTCTTTATTCACCTTAATGTTGATAGTAGATTGCTTGCTGTGAAAAGTAAGTGATGCCATCTCCCAGGTGTTGCCCTTCTTGGATTTGGTAATATACTCTACAGTGGGTTGCTTACCCAACCAAACAACTTTGGCGGTTGGTTTTACGCTGGTATACTCTTCTTCGTTAAGCAGATTGGCAATATAATCGGGTGCGATAGTATTTTTAGGCACTTTTTCCTCAAACCACTTTTGCAGCGGGAAATCGAAACAGGCCCCGTGCATGTAGTTGAGTAGCGATTTTTTCAGTCCAAGGCTAAAGGTTTCGTGGTCTGCTCCAGTTGGGTCTATGTGTACTATATCGTTATTAGCGAACGTTCCGATCTCCGCATTTACCTTCTTTACTTTATACTTTTCCGGTTCAAGCCCTACAGGGCTGTGAGCCGTCATGGCAAACTGGTGCCAGAATGCAGATTGCAGAATGCCGGATTGGAACATCTGGCGGACCAACTCCAGAGAGTCGATGGTTTCCTGGGCAGTTTGTGTTGGGAAGCCGTACATGAGGTAGGCATGAACCATGATACCTGCTTCTGTAAAGTGCTTATTCACTTTAGCTACCTGTGCTACCGTAATACCTTTTTGTATCAATTCTAATAAGCGGTCTGATGCTACCTCCAATCCGCCGGAAACTGCGATGCAGCCGGATTCTTTGAGTAGCAGGCACAGATCGCGGGTAAAGCTTTTTTCAAAGCGCACATTGGTCCACCAGCTGATGTTTATTTTTCTGCGGATGATCTCCAATGCCAATGCCCGCATTAATGCCGGCGGCGCTGCTTCGTCAACAAAATGAAATCCGGTTTGTCCGGTTTGTGCTACAATCTCTTCTATGCGATCGCACAGTAATGAGGCTGTTATGGGTTCATAAGCTCT
>CANBQQ010000070.1 GCA_947371715.1 Flavipsychrobacter stenotrophus | reverse complement strand
AAGATAGGTAAGAGCACTACTGATTATAAAAGCATTATCAACGATCCTTCTATTGACCTTGTTGTGATCACCACAAGGCATAATGAGCATGCTAAGATGGTGAGAGAAGCGCTGGAAGCGGGTAAGCATGTATTTGTAGAAAAGCCTCTTGCGCTGAACAAAGAAGAACTGGACAGTGTGATAAAGGCATATAAGGGCGATAAAACGCTGACCGTTGGTTTTAACAGGCGTTTTTCTCCGCATATGCAGAAGGTAAAACAACTGACGGGCAATGTGCAGATGAATGTAATAGCCACAATGAACGCGGGACATATACCTGCTAATGTATGGGTGCATGACCTGAAAGTAGGTGGTGGCCGTATAGTAGGCGAGGCTTGTCACTACATGGACCTGATCACCTTCCTGACCGGAAGCAAGATAAAGAGTGTATGTATGAATGCTATGGGATTGAATCCGCAGGCCAATACAGACAGTGCATCGATACTGCTGGAGTATGAAAACGGGAGTACCGGTGTTATCAACTACTTCTCTAATGGCTCAAAGTCTTACTCTAAAGAGCGTATAGAAGTATATGCACAAGACCGTACGATAGTAACTGATAATTTCAGAGTAACAGAAGGATTTGGATTTAATGGTTTCTCTAAGCTGAAGACAACAATAGACAAGGGACATGCGGCCCAGTTCAAGCTACTGGTAGAAAGGACCAAGAATGGCGGTGGTGCACTGGTGCCGTTTGACGACACGATCAATACCACACTTGCCAGCTTTGCGGCAATAGAGAGCCTGATGACGAGGAAGTGGGTGAATGTATAAGAAATGGCTCAATGAGGAAATGCGGCAATGTGATGGAATGTGGAAGAAATGTGATGGAATGGCTAAATGAATGCGTCAATGACGCAATCTAACTGGGGGTGATGCGAGGGTTTATGGTTTTAATTTTAATTTTTAATTTTTGACTTATGTTGATAGATGTAATAGCGGGCGCAAGGCCGAACTTTATGAAAATAGCACCAATAATAGACGCTATTGAAACACAAAGAAAGAATGGTGTAGATATACACTTTCGCCTTGTGCATACGGGACAACACTATGATAAAAAGATGAGTGCTGATTTTTTTGATCAGCTGAATATACCTGCACCACATCATAACCTGGAAGTAGGCAGTGGAACTCAGGCAGAGCAGACCGGAAAGATAATGATGGGCTACGAGGCATTGCTGATGGAAAAGCCATGTGACCTGTGTATAGTTGTTGGTGATGTAACCTCTACTATGGCCTGCTCAATAGCAGCCAAGAAGATGAACAACATAAAGGTAGCGCATGTGGAAGCGGGCATCCGTTCGGGGGACTGGACGATGCCGGAAGAGATCAACCGAATGGTAACGGACTCGATCACTGACTATTTCTTTACCACATCGGACGTTGCCAATAATAACCTGCGTAAAGCCGGCATACCTGAAGAGCGGATATTTTTTGTGGGTAATACCATGATAGATACCCTTTACAAGCAAATGCCGAGGTTCATAAAGCCGGAAGCATGGGACAAGTATAACCTGACAGAAAAGGGGTACATGATCATGACGCTGCACAGGCCTGCAAATGTGGATACACAGGACAAGCTGAAAGAACTGATCGGAGAGATAGTGAATTCATCGAACGGCATGCCACTGATCTTCCCCATTCACCCACGTACGGCGAAGATGCTGGAGGCAGCGGGCATTTCTGCACCAAACCTTCATATAATAGAGCCGCTTGGCTACCTTGAGTTTAACTACCTTGTGAAGCATGCGAAGGCCGTTATCACTGACTCTGGTGGTATAACAGAAGAAGCAACTGTAATGGGAGTGCCTTGCATGACGTTAAGAGACAGCACAGAACGGCCGGAGACCTGCACTGTAGGTACAAATGAGCTATTGGGTACAAACCCGAAAGCAGTAGCACCTGCGATGGAAAAACTATTCAGCGGCAACTGGAAAAAAGGCGGTATACCTGAACTGTGGGATGGTAAAACATCGCCAAGAATAGTGCAGCACATAATGGATATCTGGAAATTAGGATAAGTATGACAACAGCATCCGACCTAATGATGAATACAATAGCTGACACCCTGCTACATGTGGGTGAACGAGTGATGTGTTTGTCTGAGGAAACGGAGATATTAAAAGTATGGGACAAAGCCGGCACCACATGCGACGATAACTGGCAGGACTTTGTTGGGAAGAAATTAAGTGATGTATCCCATGATGCGCTGTTAGGTCAAATTGGAGATCAGGTGACGAAGGCGATCACAAATCGTTGTGATGTGCAAGCCGAATACGTGGTGATCAAACATGATCATACGTCAACGTACCAAGTTAGGGCGATGAACATGCAATCAGGTACGGCCGTTCTTTTTCTTGTATTTGAATTACAGGATAAGAGTACAATACGGGGTATGGACACTGAGGCATGGCAAGCAGCCATTGATGCCGTAGGTGATGGGATGTGGGACATGAATATTACAACCAACAAAGCAATATTCTCTGATAAATGGCATAAAAAACTTGGTGCGTCAATAGTAGATATAGTTTCTATTGAGGACTGGTCAAATATTATACATCCTGACGATTATCAAAATTCTTTACACGCCATACAACAATATCTGGAAGGCGACGTAACTAACTACTCTTCTGAGCTGAGGTATAAGTGTAAAGATGGGCAATACAAGTGGCTATTGAGCAGAGGTGCAGTTGTGGCAAAAGACAATGATGGGAAACCGATCCGGGCGATTGGCACGCACACCGATATCGACGAGAGAAAAAGAAAGGAACAAGAACACCTATCGACACTGCAACTACTATCTACACTGATAGAGAAAATGCAGGATGCTCTACTACTGATAGATGGGGAATCGAACATATTGTTTGCCAATCAGGCTTATTGCGACATGTACGAAATTACTGTTCCTCCGCATGAGCTAAAGGGTGTGCCTGTGCAAGAAAGTGTTGCATCAAGAAGCCTTATGGTAAAAAATCCTGAGGACTTTGCAGAACGGATCAATGAGATCAGAAAAGCGGGTGAACTGGTACGTAATGATGAGATAGAATTACATAACGGTAAAATATACAGCCGGGATTTTATTCCGATCACGCTTGCCAACAAAGAGAAAGCAGAGATATGGAAATTCAGAGATATCACAGATCAAAAGCTTGCGCAACGCCGCTATGAGCAACAAAGGCTTTTTTACGAAAAGATACTCAACAACATACCGGAAGATATTGCTGCGCATGACAGTGAACAGCGATTCTTATTCCTGAATCCTGCAGCCATCATGGATGATGACTTGCGCAAATGGATGATAGGTAAAAAGCATGAGGACTATTTCAGATACCGGAACAAACCTCTATCGTTGGCAGATGCAAGAAATGAGCGGTTTGCCAAAGTGATGGAAGAAAAGAAGCCGTATGAGTGGGAAGAAAAGATAATTGACCGTCAGGGCAAACTATCTTATCATTACCGGTGCCTGCACCCATTACTTGATGAACATGGCGAGGTAGATATGGTTATCGTATATGGTGCAAATATAACCGACCGCGTACTTGCCGAACATGAGCTAAAAAAGAGCAGGGATGTATTTGCCAGCGCATTTAACTACTCGGGTATAGGCATGGCCCTGCTGAGCGAAGATGGCAAGTGGCTGGAGGTAAACAAAGCCATCTGTGATATAACCGGCTACACAAAGGAAGAATTATTGCGACTAACGTTCCAGGATATTACTTATCCGGCAGACCTTGAGGCGGACCTACAGATGTTGCGCAGGCTGGTAGCAGGCGAATTATCTAACTACACGCTTGAAAAGCGATATATATCTAAAAGCAAGAAAATAGTGTGGGCCATGCTCACTGTGTCGTTTGTAAAAAACAGTGAAGATGAACCCGGTTTCTTTGTGTCGCAGGTGGTAGATATTACTACAAAGAAAGAGCTGTCAGACGAAATAAACCGCAAGAATACAGAGCTTGAAGCGGCAAAGATCAGTCTGGTGAACAAGGTGAGCCAGATGGACCAACTGACCCATATGATAGGACATAACCTTAGAGGGCCGATTGGGAACATAAAACTACTATCTGATAAGGATTATATAGATGAGGATAGCTTATCTAAAGATGAATCACTGGAATTGATCCATCAGAGTAGTGAGGCATTGATGGGTAGCCTGAATACACTTATGGAAATGACACTCATCAAGCTGAATAATGATATAGCACTTGACCATTGCAATATTCCGGATATTGTTACCAATATCATAAATCAACTGCACGGCACTATATATGAAAAGCGTGCTGTCATTAGCCTGGATCTGACAGTTGAGACTGTTGATTACCCTAAGGTGTATCTTGAAAGCATACTCTATAACCTCATCAGCAATGCACTCAAATACAGTGCGGATGAGCGGCAAACAGAAATTGTAATTTCAACCTACAAAGTAGAGGATAAGGTAACGATGTCTGTAAAGGACAATGGCATCGGCATCGACATGAGTAAGTATGGTCAAAAAGTATTCAAACTTAACCAGACATTTCACCAGGGATATGATAGTAAGGGTGTTGGATTATTTATTACGAAGACACAGATAGAGTCGCTGGGAGGAAGGATCGATGTAAAGAGTACTCTGAATGAAGGAAGTGAATTTATAGTAACATTTTAAGAAGGATGGCAGGTAAAATAGGTAAGATCGTTAACTTTCTGGGCAATATGGGACCGCGATACGTGGCGTTCCGAGTATCGCATTTGCTGCAAAGCAAGTCGGGCTTGTTCAAGAAGAAATTTCCTGCTGCACCTGCATTTAAACAATACATCACCCTAGCCGACTGGAAAAAACAACCAGTGAAATTTTTCTTTGACAGCAAAGAATCGCTGAGCTTTCCACGAACACCTGATAAGGAACTGAAAGAACGCTATGAGCAACTGAAAGATGGCAAGCTGCTCATGTTCAATAGCATACTTGCAGACCTTGGCAAAGACTATGACTGGGTGACGAACTATGATTCGGGCTACAAATATGATATCAACAAACACTGGACAGAAATAAGCGACTATTCGAAAGAAGCCGGTGACATAAAATTTGTGTGGGAGAAGTCGAGGTTTTCGTACATCTACGACATCATTCGTTACGACTACCATTTCAACGAAGACTGCAGCAATATGGTGTTTGCAGACATACTATCGTGGATAAAGAGCAACCCGGTGAATTGCGGTCCAAACTACAGGTGCAGCCAGGAGATGTCGTTAAGGGTATTGAACTGGACGTTTGCCCTGCACTATTACCAGAACTCGCCCAACCTGACCGAAGAGATATTTGACCAGATACAGCATGCCATTTACTGGCATGTACATCATGTGTATCACAACATCAATTTTTCGAGGATAGCAGTAAGAAACAATCACGCTATTACGGAAACATTGACATTGTATATAGCCGGATTGCTGTACCCAACTTTGCCGGGTGCAGATACCTGGAAGAAGAAAGGTAAAGCCTGGTTTGAAGAAGAGATAGCCTACCAGGTATATGACGATGGCACCTTTTTGCAATATGCCATGAACTACCACAGAGTGGTGATGCAGCTGATGACGTGGGCCATATCTATTGCTGACCTCAACAAAGAACGCTTCAGCGACATAGTGTACCAAAGAGCGAAGCGATCGTTCCTGTTCCTGCGCACCTGTATGATAGAAGAGAATGGCTATCTGCCCAACTATGGAGCAAATGATGGCGCATTATTCTTCAGGCTGAGCAGTACGGACTATCGCGACTACAGACCACAACTTCAGGCGCTGGCACTGGCAGTTGGAACGGAGCTTAAGTTCAATGACCATAATGAAGATGCACACTGGTATGGCATTTTTGAGAACGCACGAAAAACATGGCAGCCAGCTGATGGTATACATTCGTTTCCGAAAGGTGGCTATTATGTGATACGTGAACCGCAGACGCTAACCTTCATCAAATGTGGCAGTTATAAAGACAGACCACAGCAAGCCGATGCGCTGCACCTGGACATATGGTACAAAGGCGAAAATATATTACCTGATGCGGGTAGCTATAAATACAATACAGATGCTGAGACCATAAGGTATTTCAGCGGTACCGCATCGCACAACACAGTAATGCTTGATGACAAAGACCAGATGCTGAAAGGCGGGCACTTTATATGGTTTTACTGGACACAGGCTACAAAAGCAGCACTTACTGAGGAGACTACCAGCTATACTTTTGAAGGTGCAGTGAACGCATTTATCTACCTGGATAAAGGGATAGAGCACAGAAGAACGGTTGTGAAGAAGAAAGGAATTCCGGAATGGGCAATAAGAGATGAGATGGTGAATAAGCCTGCAGGAATGAAGATGCGGCAGCTATGGCATGTGCTGCCGGGCAACACAAAGAAGATAAAAATAGTTACTAAGGATATAGATAATAAAGAACTGAAAGCAGAGCAGGGTAAAGGCTGGTATTCATCGAGATATGGGGAGAAAGAAGCCAGTGTTGAATATGTATACAGTACCGACAAGAGCATGCTCAATACAACAATAAAAATGTAGTGCCGGCGGATTGACTTCGAATTACCCTGCAGCGTATTACCTTTAACTGCTGACACGATCAGAATTAAGACCTAAATTGAAAAATGAACGTACTACTACTACATCAATATTTTTTGGAAGACGATGATCCGGGTGGATCAAGGTGGAATGAGCTTACACGTGTGTGGACAGAAATGGGCCATACCGTTACTGTGCTTGGCGGTATGATGCATGCCAACGGACTAGAAAAAAGGACGGAGTATAAGGGTAAGCACTTTGTAAAGAAACAACAGGGTGATGTGACCGTATGGCGCTGCCATGTGTCGGAATCATACAACAATGGTTTTGCGGGGAGGCTGTGGGGATACTTTTCTTTTATGTTCTCATCGTGCTATGCAGGACTGTTTAAAGCGAAGGGGAAATTTGATGTAGTTATCGTTACATCACCACCATTATTTGTAGGTGGCAGTGGATATCTGATATCAAGATTAAGGGGAATGCCATTTGTATTTGAGGTTCGTGATCTGTGGCCTGAGTCGGCGATAGACACGGGCGTGTTGACCAATGGTATGGTGATAAAGCTGGCGTATTGGGTAGAGCGTTTTATCTACAAACGCGCTAAGCTGATCAACGTGCTGACACCGGCATTCTATAAGACGCTTAAAGAGAAAAAAGGCATCGCTGAAAGCAAGCTGATACAGATATCCAATGCATCGGACTTCAGCTTGTCTGAAACTTTGTTACAAACACTAGATGTGGCTGCATTCAGGAAGCAGCATGACCTTGAAGGAAGATTTGTGATCACCTATGTGGGCGCGCATGGTGTGGCCAACCACCTGGAACAGATACTGGATGCCGGCGAAGCACTGAAAGATACGAATGTGCTATTCCTGCTGATAGGCCAGGGAATGGAGAAAGCGAGACTACAGCAGATGGCGAAAGACAGAAATGTGCCTAATGTACGCTTCCTGGATTCTGTGCCGAAAGCCGAGGTGTTCAGGTATATACTGGCATCAGAAATGGGGGCATCGGTGCTGAAACGTGTTGATACGTTCAAGACCGTGTATTCCAACAAGACATTCGACTATATGTCTTGCAAGAAGCCAATACTGATGGCCATTGATGGTGTATCTCGTGAGTTGGTAGAAGATGCAGGTGCAGGCACCTATGTGGAGCCGGAGAACACGGCAGAATACAATCGTATCATCCGCGATTATATAGCACACCCTGAAAAGCTGATCACGCAAGGTGAGAGTGGCTACAGGTATGCAAAGGAGAACTTCGACAGGGAAGTGCTGGCGAAGAAGTACATTAATCATATAAGCAGTATCATCAACAAAAAATAACATGGCAGAGATCAAACGCAGTCTTCCTTCAACGTTGTACATACACCTGGTGAAACCGCTCGGTGATTTTGTTGTGGCGCTGATCGTATTTTCTGTGCTGTCACCATTGTTTCTTGTACTGGTAGTGTTGCTGGCTATAGCTAATGACGGCAAACCATTCTTCTTTCAGCCCAGGCCGGGGAAACGAGAAAAGATATTCAAGGTGGTGAAGTTCAAGACGATGAATGATAAGAAGGATAAGGACGGCAACCTGCTTTCTGATGCGGAAAGGCTCACCTCTATCGGCTCTTTTATCCGTAAAACATCTCTTGACGAATTACCACAAATGATCAATGTGATCAAAGGGGATATGAGTATCGTAGGGCCACGCCCGCTGCTGGTAGAGTACCTGCCGTTATATAGCGAAACACAGAAGCATCGCCATGATGTAAAACCTGGCATTACAGGCTGGGCACAGACCAATGGCCGTAATGCGATAGGTTGGAAACAGAAGTTTGAGCTAGATGTATGGTATGTAGAGCACATCTCTTTTGTGCTGGATTTTAAGATATTATTACGCACTGTGTCCAAGGTGTTCAAGTCTGAAGGTATCAGTTCTGATACGTCTGCAACGATGGAGAAGTTTAAGGGAGAGTGTTAAGAGAGTGGAGGAAGTGAGCGGGTTGTTGTAACCCCATGGCATGTGCCCTCGCGCTTTGGAGACGCAAAATTTTGCGTCTCTACAAAGGTGTCTTGTGATTGTGTGGGTTCATCTCAAAGAGAGCCGGCCTGATAGCCAAAGATTGTCGCGATTCGAGAGCCTCACCGTGACAATCTTTGGCTGCTATGCAATTTTCTTTCTCCATCAATTAAACACCTTATTGTATTCCATTACCAGTTTTATTTCGCTGTAGGAGTAGTCGTCGCCGAGGGCTTCTTTGAGTACTTTGAGACCGGCGTATTGGCCGGAGATACGGATGGTAGCGATGATCTTATCTACCTTGTATGGAGATACAAGTTTGAAGATGTCCACATCGCCGGTAGTGATGTATTTAGTGAGGTGCGACTCTACCGTGCTTATTGCCAGTTTACGGGCTTCAGCAATTTCTTCCATGCTGAGTCCTTGCTTATACATTCCCAGGGTTACAGCATTTGTATTGCCTGCAGCGGGGGCCTTATCGGTAGATGCCTTCTTTATTGTCTTTGGTATCTTCAGGTGCATGCGAGGCTCCAGGTTCTTTTCCTTTATTGCCTTCTTCACTTCGTCGAGAAATGCGCCACCATATTTGCCCACCTTATAGTCACCAAAACCGCTGATCTGTTTCAGTTCATCGAATGTTTGAGGGAGGTACATGGCTATTTCTACAAGGGTATTATCAGGTACTATATTATACGCTGGCACATGCTCTCTGTCGGCCAGCTCATACCGCACGCCTTTTAGTTCTTTCAATAAGCCTTCATCGTAAGTGAATTCCTCTTCCTCCATAACCGAGAGCTTCTGCTCTTTCTGCATGACCAGCATTAGTTTGGATTCACCTTTGAGGATAGCTTTGCTTTTGTCATTAAGTATAAGGGCAGCGTACTGATCGTTTGACCGCTCTATGAAGCCATTGTTGAGCATCTGTCGGGCCAGCCACTCCCACTCTTCTCTCTTCAGGTCTTTACCTATACCGTATGTCTTTAGTTCTTTGTGAGCCGGTTGTATCTTCTCGGCACTCGACCCACGCAGTATATCAATGATGTAGCCTACGCCATACCGCTCACCGGTGCGCACTACTGCCGATAAAAACTTCTGTGCGTCAACAGTTGCATCGCGTTCTTCGAGTGAGCTCATACAGTAATCGCAACTACCGCAATAAGCAGGGAATGGTTCTCCAAAATACTGCATCAGGTATTGACGGCGGCAGGTATCACTCTCGCAGAACTGCTCCATCTTCTTCAGCTTGTTCATGGAAATGACCGTCTGTTCAGCATTACCATCGACTGTAGCAAAACCTTTCAGCTTCATTATATCTCCACGAGAGTAAAAGAGGATGGCATCACTCTTCAATCCATCTCTGCCGGCACGGCCCGTCTCCTGGTAGTACCCTTCTATGTTTTTAGGCACATCGTGGTGAATAACAAAGCGCACATTTGACTTATCAATGCCCATACCGAAGGCAATGGTAGCGACGATCACTTTTACTTCATCTTTCTGAAAGGCTTCCTG
>CANBQQ010000069.1 GCA_947371715.1 Flavipsychrobacter stenotrophus | reverse complement strand
TTATTTCTTAGCACCCTTTGCAGCAGCAGCAGCGTCAGTTTCAGCCTGGCGCAGAGCACGGGTTGTAACTACAGATGCCATAGGGATACGTGGAGAGTTCAGGATTTCCATGTTCTCTTCCTTTACATCTTCAACACGTACGTTACCATGCAACTGAAGGTTCTCGATGTTTACTTCGATAGCTTCCTTCAGGTACTTAGGATATGTACGAACGTTCAATGATTTCAACTTCATTTCCAAACGACCACCGTCTTTAACGCCCTGTGGCTGACCAGTGTACTTAATTGGCAATGTAGCGATAACTTTCTGGCCATCTACCAGTTCCAGGAAGTCCATGTGGTTCAACGCGTCAGTAACAACGTCGAACTGGATGTCCTTAACGATAGTACGGTAAGTCTTTCCTTCAATGCTGATCTCAGCGATCTGGAATTCCGGTGTGTATACCAATGTACGGAAAGCCATAACAGGCGCGCTGAAATGGATAGTTTCTTTACCGCCGTAGATAACGCCGGGTACTTTTTCTTCAGAACGAATCTGGCGTGTAGCTTTCTTGCCCAATTCGCTTCTTAATGTTCCTTCAATCTTTACACTCTTCATTTTTAGTGTTTTGTTTCTTTCACCGCCGGTCGGATACCTGTCTAACATCCGGTCGTTGAAATCATTTTTAATAATAAAGGTTCCCGTTGCGGGGACAGGTTTTGTTGTATAAACAGTCGTTAATTTTTTAGTTAAATAGTCAATTTGTTAAATAGTTAATCAGGCAATACTCAGCCCTTTTAACCTATTAACCTTTTAACATGTTATCCTCTCTTAGTACTTCATATTACTATGAATGAACAAAGAGCTGATAGATTTATTTTCAAAAGTATTCCTGATAGCTACAGCAAAAAGCTCAGCTGTCGACAATACTTTTATTTTAGGCGTTTGTTTCTTTAGTGGTATAGTATCGCAAACCACTAACTCTTCTAACACCGAATTTGCAATATTCTCGTATGCATTCCCGCTCAAAACCGGGTGTGTACAACATGCTCTTACAGATAATGCACCCTTTTCCATCAGCATTGCTGCAGATTTACAAAGTGTACCGGCAGTATCGCAGATATCATCTATCAATATCACATTTTTGCCTTTTACATCACCTATTACAGTCATGCTGGCGATCTCATTGGCACGTTTACGCTGCTTATCGCAGATAACCATGTCCACCTCAAAGTACTTAGCTACCTCACGTACTCTGTTAGTACTTCCTACGTCAGGGGCTGCAAAGATAAAGTTTTCCAGCTTTAATTTTTCAATATAGGGAATAAAAACTGCAGATGAGTCCATATGATCCACCGGAATATCAAAGAAACCCTGTATCTGAGGTGCATGCAAATCCATGGTTATCACACGATTAGCGCCTGCTGTGGTTAGCAAATTAGCTACCAGCTTAGAGCCGATTGCCACACGTGGTTTATCTTTTCTATCCTGACGGGCAAAACCATAATATGGAATTACAGCAGTAATATACCCGGCCGAAGCTCTTTTACAAGCATCGATCATCAGCAAAAGCTCCATAAGGTTGTCTGCTGGAGCAAATGTTGACTGAATAAGGAATACATATGCACCACGAACAGACTCCTGTATTACAGGCTGCATTTCACCATCGCTGAATTTCTGAATGCTGATGTGGCCAAGCCTTGTGCCATAGCTCTCAACGATCTTTTCGGCCAGATACCCCGAACCGGTACCCGAAAATATTTTTACTGAAGAATCAATATGCTGCATATGGGCGGCAAAGTTAAGATTGCAAAATGGATTTTGTGCCCTAAAATTATTTTTTTCTTAAGTTCTTTTACCCCTACCCTATAGTTATATAGATGGATAATAGGGAAGATTACCTCGCATGCATTAACTTTGCCCGCAAACACGTCGAAAACAATAGAATGTATACTATAAAATTCAATTTTGAACAAAAAGGACTCACGCCTGTGATCCTTGAAAATGTAGCCCCGGGTCAAAGTTTACTTGAAGTAGCACTGGATAATAATATAGAATTGCACCACAATTGTGGTATGGTTTGTGCGTGCAGCACCTGCCATCTGTACATGGAAAAAGGTGATGAATTTGTACCTGAGATCACCGATAAAGAAGAAGACTTTATAGATCGCGCACGCAATCCCCGTATCAATTCAAGGCTGGGTTGCCAGTGTTTCCTTGGCGAATGTGAAAAAGGCTTTATAGAAGTAACGCTACCGGATCAGTCTATGATTCATGGTGATTAAGGGTTAACTAAAAAGCTTGCCTGCCGGTAGGCAGGTAAAACTTAAAAGTAAAAAGTGGTTTGTTCATCATTCCTCATTTCAATAATTTAATATCCCAACTCAATAATAATATGGCTCATTTTGAACCACCGATAAACTGGACCGATTTTGAAGATATCTCCATGAAACTCTATGAGCGCTTTGGCGATGATTTCGGTGAAAGCAAAATATACAGAGTACGCTTTACAGAACTACTTGACTGGGTAATGGAAATACCCAATTTCGCCGGCAAGCGGGAAGCCTGCAACGAAAGCTACCTGGAAATGATTCAGAGTGGCTGGGTGTACGAATGGAGAGATAACCAGAAATAATTAGCCAAAATGAACATCCTCGAACTTTTTGCCCCGATAAAGACTTTTGTATTTGATGTGGATGGCGTACTCACAGAAGGCAATCTATTGCTGACTGAAGATGGGCATATGCTGCGTAGCATGAACATAAAAGATGGCTATGCCATGCAGCTGGCCATTAAAAAAGGTTATAAAGTATGGATCATTTCAGGCGCCAGGTCTGAAGCTGTGAAGCTGCGCTTGCACGGATTAGGCATAACAGATGTACATATTGGCATTGACAGCAAGAAAGAAGTACTGCATCAGATGGCGCTTACTTATGGGACCGACTACGGCCATGTATTATATATGGGCGATGACATACCCGACTATGCTGTAATGCAACTATGCGCACTACCATGCTGCCCTGCCGATGCCGTACCAGAGATTAAGCACGTATCTAAGTACATCTCTCCACTTAATGGCGGAAAAGGCTGTGTACGTGATGTAATAGAAAAAGTACTCAAGTTAAATGGAGACTGGGAGCTGCCTGCTTAAAAAATAACACGGCAATTATACTGGTCAAGGCAGCTCGATTCGACCTAACCAATGCAAACGTCCCTCTTGCGAAAACACCGAAAACCGACGCATCAACCAGTGCGAGAAGTTTCACCTTATTGCTTGTAGACAACACATACCTATGCAATCACCCGCCGATTATTATCAACAAAAGAAGAACGAACTAAATACACTTCTTGACCGAATAAAGAAAACGGGTGACCGACTGGCTATGGGGCGCTTGTGGATGGCAATAGCTGGCGTCAGTGCTTTTATATATGCATTCAGTAACGGCGAAAACTGGCAGTGGTGGTTGTTTGCAGCAACAGTAGCCGGTTTCCTTGCCCTGGTCCGATATCACACTCAGCTTACCGAGAAGCAGGATGAACTCAGGATACAGATCACACTCATAGATAATGAACTAAAAGCACTGCAAGGCGATCATAGTGCCTTTCCCGATGGTGCTGAGTATACGAATGTTGCCCACCCCTACACTTACGACCTCGATATTTTTGGCAAAGGATCTGTGTATCAATTACTGTGTCGGGCGGCAACACGCGGTGGCGCAAGGCAATTAGCTGAGAATTTGTCTACGCTAATCCAGTCAAAATCCGGCATTGCAGACCGCCAGAATATCATAAAGGAACTGAGCACCCTGCCCGATCTGTTACAAGATTTTCGTGTGGCAGGCGCCATGGAGAAAGAAGGCGATCATGACCAGAAGCGCCTGTCTGATTGGCTGAATGGAGAAGATGGGTTTATAAATAATACCGGCATCAAAGCCATTACCATTACTATACAAATTGCAGCTATTGCACTTATAGCTTGTACCGCTTTATCAATCGCTCCTCCTTCGTTTGTTACGCTATTCATCATACTCAACTGGGTAATACTGGGTATCTATCAGAAGAAGATAAAGAAGGCAATAGCCCAGATAGGCAACAGTGAGGCATTTATAGATAAATTTGAGCGCCTGCTGTCCCAGCTTGCCACAAATGACTTTAAAGGACAGTGGCTGCAAACTGCGGGAACACAGGCAAAGCAGTCTTTGAAAGGGATCAAACAATTCAAAAGCCTGTTGCGACTACTCGACAGTCGCGACAACGTATTCCTGGGCCCAGTACTCAATTCCCTCTTCCTGTTTGATCTGTACTGCATGCTACGGCTGGAAATGTGGCGTAAGAAACATAAATCAACTTTACTGAATGCCCTCGACACTGTAACCACTGTAGATGTCTATGTAAGCTGCGCTGTATATACATTCAATAATCCCGACAATATCTACCCTACACTTCACGAAAGTGGAAACATGATCACCGCAAAAGATCTGCGCCACCCATTACTGCCACCTGCTACAGCAATTGGCAATGACGTAAAAATTGGTACAGACGAACAATTCTACTTGCTTACCGGAGCCAACATGACCGGCAAGAGTACATTTATCCGCACCATAGGTGTTACCAATGTGCTATGCAATATGGGCGTACCATTGCCGGCTAAAGAGCTATCTATGCCTATTATAGATATCTACACATCTATGCGTATTACAGATTCTGTGCAGGACGATGTATCTTATTTCCGCGCAGAACTGAACCGCATAAAATCAATTATGGACGTGGTAAGAACAGCAGGACGCCCTTACCTGGTGCTATTAGATGAGCCCCTGCGCGGCACAAACTCTACCGATAAACAACAAGGAACCCGATCCATAGTTGAGACCCTCCTCACCTTCCATGCCATTGGCATTGTAGCCACCCACGACACCGGCCTCGGCGATATGGAAACACACTACAAAAACAAAGTAAGCAACTACCATTTCGAAAGCAAGGTTGAACCTAACAGACTATCTTTTGACTTCAAACTAAAGCGTGGCGTATCAAACTCCAACAATGCCACGATATTGATGAAGCAGATGGGCATAGTGAATTAACTCTAAAATCTAAAACACAAAAATGCCCCGCCTTCCGGCAGGGCATTTTTATTAAATATCCAAAATCAAAATCGCTCTCCGCTCTCTTCCTCCGCTCTCGTTTACTTCCCCCACATAGCATTAGCAGTAGCCGGGAATGGGAAAGTAATTTCATTAATACCTAGCTCTAGCTTGTTCACTATCTCTACTCCCTGCATCAATGAATGATCCTGGTTGCTTACCTCATACTTCCAGCCACCAAAACGGCCACGGCTGTATATGTCTAATTTATCCAATTCCGGCACAACCTTATTGATCGCCTTATCCCTGTCTGTTGATGGTGTTGGATAACCATAATCGAGCGACTTATACCAAACCGAAATAATATCCTCGCGGCTCTCGATCAGTTTGGTATTCAGCATACCCTGTATGGTCTCTTCAACAATTGTATCTGCATTTACCGGCTTGCATTCGCTCTGGCTTACTTCTGCCATTAGCGACCAATGCTGATTGATATCCGGTACGTTATTAGGACTATAATTAGAGAAAACCGTAACCCTGTAGAACGGACAATTATCTTCCGGGAAATACATCCAGCACTTGGTCTCCAAATTTGGAGCTGGCTTACCCTTCAATCCTACACCTATGATGTGTGTGGTAGAATGTTTCAGCAACTTCACTACTTCTTTGTGCGCATCATTACCATGCTTCAGCTTATGCACCAGTATGTCCATCGGCATAGTGTTGATCAGCTTGTCGTAGGTATGTGTACTACCATCGGCACAGTATATTGTCTTTGTCTTTTCATCGATCGTTTCTACATGACTACCGAAACGGAATTTATCATGGCCTATCATCTTAGCAACGCTCAACCAAATAGCTCCGGTACCACCATATTTAGGGAACTGAAAAGTGCTGTTAGGCCCCCATGACACATCCTCAATATCGAACAGTATATTCTTTGAAACTTTTTCAAGATCTGCAATGGCTACGCGCTCACCTATCCACGTATAACTCATCATTTCAGGCGGAAATGCCCATACCTTAAAGTTGTAGGGTATCATGAACACATCAGCTATACCCTGCCCAAGCGTAGCTATGATCCACTCGCGGAAATTAGCCGGCTTAGGGTAAGACGCACTTTTATATTCCTTGATCAGTCCCTGCAGACACTGCCACATTTCTTCCTTAGGCAGACAACGAATATTATTCTGAAACGGATATGGCACAAAACGATTGCGTATCCACACCCACGATTCACGTTGGTGATTCAACCAGCCATCTTCGCCAAGCGCCTTCATCATCAGGTCATCAAAGTACTTGTAGTGCGAGAACTGCACATGCCCGCCAATATCCCAGGTAAAGCCCATGTCATCCACAAAACTGGTAGACAATCCACCCGCATTAGGTTCCTTTTCCAGTACTGTAAAATCTTCCACGCCCAATTCCTTAAGCCTGTAAGCTGCACCCAGGCCCGTAGGGCCTGCTCCAATAATGATGTATTTATGATGAGACATTCGGTAAAAAGTAATTTTTTAATAATAAAAATGCCGGCCCCTATAGACCGGACATATTGCGCTTCTTAACAGTAAATGCAAAGCTGAACAATTCACGTGCAGATCGTACACAAACTTTCAATAACTTAAGCTTAATGATAGACACCTGCCCCGTCTCGCGCTCTTTGTGAGTAACCGGTATGAACATAAGATCATTACCGTCTTTCTTAGCCATAACGGTAAGGAAGATATTTGGCGCAAACGGACGGCCCGGAAGGTCATTCATCAGCATCTTAAGGTATTTGCCCTTTATCAACCTGTATGGAATGTTGGAATCCGTAACCAACACCCTGTAGAGCATAAAGATGATGACACGAACTATACGGGTAATGATCAACCTGTTGAACTCATCATATCTCTTCTTGCGGTAGCCCAGCAGGAAGTTGGATTTGGTGCGGTTCTCCCACAGTTTCGGAAAATCTTCCGGAAGGAACTGGTTATCGCTATCTACCTGGAATACCCAGTCAGGGTCAAATTTCAATGCTATCGAGTAACCATTAAGCACCGCTTCACCATGACCACCATTTTGTTGATGTACTATATGCAGATAGGGGTATTTAGTAGCTATTTCATCCAGTATCTTAGGCGTATTATCCCTCGATCCATCATTAACAACCACTATCTTAAAGGAAACATTTTTGAGATACCCGTTCAGGAAATTACCCCACGACGTAAGCACTTCTTCAATACATTCCTGTTCATTATATACCGGGATAACTACTATTAGCCCGGTTTGCTGATATTGCATGTTTTCTTTGTTTTATAGGTATATCTATCCTCCCCACAAATAGCAGGAAGATGATCGCGGGGCTAAAATATAAAAAATGGATGGATTATTTGTAAAATAATATCCACAATTTACTTTTTTATCCAGTTATTTATAGCCTGTGCAGTCATATCCCGGTAACTCACCTTTGTTTCCACATTACCGTTATTAACCCAAAGTATAACAGGAAATACGCCGCCGGTATATTTCATAAAAAGATCCTTATCCATGCGCACATAAGGAAGGTCCTGCGCATGAGATGCCTTCCAGAAATCCGTCAGGTCGCTGGTAGTTCCGCCAATGATCATAAAAAACGGCAGATCCGGATATTTCTCCTTCATCTGGTGCATCTTCAAAGCAGCATTTCTGCAATGAGAGCACGATGGACTAACAAAGGCTACAACGTACTTACCTTTTCTTAGCTCTACTGAAGGGGTTGGTGTTTTCCCTCCCACATACATAGGTGTAAGATCCAGCGTGCTGGTCGTCTCCAACGTAATAGGAAAGACTATAAATGGCACGATCAGCATGGTAAGCGATATTGATCCTATGGCAATACCCGGCCACAACCCATTTATTCCTTTATTATATTTCAGCAACACACCTATAGCACCCAGTATCCACACATTTTTTATAAGAGAGGTCGATGGGTTCATCCAGACTGCATCTCCAAAACACCCGCAGTTTACATTGTTTCCAAAGGCTATCCACAGGTAAATAAGGTACACATTAAATACCATCAGCAGCCAGAATGCGCATCGCAATACCCATTTACGCATCCCATATATATTGGCAGCTATAAGTAAACCCATACCCGCCTCCAGCCCCACAAACAATCGGGCGGCAATGGCAGACAATAACCACGGAAAATGCAGGTATTCCACCATTGTAGCCTCAAAGGTATAGATGGGAAATGCCTTGGTGTAAGCAGAATACACAAACAACCCACCGGTGGCAACAGACAGCAAGATCAATAAGGCCCTTCGTGTAGCGTTCATTCTTAATAATGTACCGGCAAAAATAGTGTTTTATAGAACTAGCCTGCAATTATGCATAATAAAGCCGCTTTCTGTGTGGCAGAAAAGCGGCTTTACATTATACCTGTGGCTCTATATTACAGATGACAGGTAGTTCCTCCCGGGTATGAATTGTTGGCCTGAGTTTCATAATTGTCGCAGGTATTCTTCGCATCAGGCAATGTCACATCATTGATCTGATGAGCATCGGTAGCAGAAGCAGAACCTATTACAGTTGTACATGTACATGTATAATCTTTTTTGCAAGACCCAAAGGCCATAACGCCTATCAAGGCTGCGATCATTATCAATTTCGTTTTCATGGTCGTTGTTTTTTATTTTGTTATGCTTATGATATAAACAAAACTGTGCCAACGTACCAGAACAATTATTAAACAATAACTGAACCCATTTTCTTTTTCCGCACATTCACTAAAAACTCCTCAAACTGTGGCAGTGTATAGCTGCTCAGGTTATGCTTAGCAGTAAGGCCACCTTTCTGCCCTATCATTGCGCCGTAATAAACATCTTTATACCCGTTGACACTGTGCGCATCCGGGTCAATAGACAGCAATACACCCTTCTCAATAGCATATTCTATCCAGCGCCAGTCAAGATCCAGCCTGCGCGGATGGGCATTGATCTCTAATACCACATTATATTCTGCACAAGCGTCAATGATCACCTTATGATCGAGGGGATACCCCTTACGTGACAACAGCAGTCTGCCGGTGGGATGCCCCAATATAGTAGTAAAAGGATTGGCTATAGCATTCAATACCCTGGTCATGGCCTTCTCCTCAGTCATCTTCAGGTTACTATGCACGCTGGCTATTACCAGGTCAAAAGTGTTAAGTACTGACGATGAATAATCAAGGCTGCCATCGTTCAATATATCCGCTTCAATACTCTTGAATATCTTAAATGGAGCCAGTTTCGCATTAATAGTATCTATCTCCGCATGTTGCTCTGCAATACGTTCTGGCGTCAATCCATTGGCATAGTATGCTGCCTGAGAGTGGTCACTTAAAACCAGATATTCAAATCCATCTTTTATGGCCGCCTTTGCCATTTCCTCTATTGTATTCTGTCCATCGCTATATTTTGAGTGTGAGTGGATAATACTCCTGATATCTGCCTTTGTGATGAGCGTTGGCAGGGCATTAGCTGCCGCCTTTTTCAATACCCCGGCATCCTCCCGCATTGGCGGAGGTATAAATTGTAAGCCATTAATTGAAAAGATCTCTTCTTCTGAACCAACATATTCAGGCACTTTATATTTTGCGGTAAATGCATCCAAAAATGCATCACTACCGGTTGTTGCAAATAAAGTGCTATAAAAGGCTTCATTAGTCACAAAACGGAATGCCAGCTTGGGGCGCATAGTTACAGTTATGTGCAATACATCATCAGCTATCACCTCCACCAACACATCTTCGCTTTCGGCAAATTGTTTCCTCAGAATTGTTTTATCTAGGTCAGTTATAATATCAACCGCATCCAGCACCTCTACCTGCCTTCTGGCGGGACCCGACACCGAGAACAGATTATTGGGGAAGTTGGTGCGCAATGCGGCCACAATACCCTCTCCTACCGCTATGGCATCAGCCCACAGGAAGAAGCCCTCATTCTGCTTCAGGTAGCTGATGCTTTGCAATATACTTTCCTGCGTTTTGGCCCCAAACCCTTTCAGCGCTACCAGCCTGTTCTCATTGCAGGC
>CANBQQ010000068.1 GCA_947371715.1 Flavipsychrobacter stenotrophus | reverse complement strand
AGATCCAGCTTGTAAGATCGCCTTTCCTCCCTATAAACTTCTGCCAGTATAGTTAGTCCAAGCACCTGTGTGTAAAACTTTTTTGATCGTTCGTAATCTGAACCAATAATAGCCACATGGTGTATACCGCTGATCTGTAACATAGAATGGGGATTTGGAAAATGAAGGTACGCAACGACCGGCTATTTATAATAGTAGTACCAGTTGCTCTGGTACCTGTTATCAAAATTCTCTTTGCTATCTAATATCAGTTTCATTTCCACCCTTTCAAAGTAGTTGAACTCATCATGCGGTTTCAATAGATCATAGTATTCTTTGACTAATTGTTCGTATTCAGCATTGCCTGTGTTTGCCGCTTTCTGTTGATCGGTAAAGGAAAAGACACGTATATCGTTTCCGGGAAAATGTAGTTCCCATACCTCGGGACCCATGTACTTTGCGCGCAATGCTGCAAATTGTTCCGGCGGGATATTGCTTTGTGCCTCCTGCATAGCCACACTGGAAAAAGTATGAGATGGAAATGCCAGTTTTTGGGTTGATATCTTTTGCTGCATTGCATTATCTCCTGTTGTATCCAGCAGGTGTTTGTACTTTCTGCTCAATAACTTTTCACCGGATCTTCTAAATAAGGAACCTTTCGAAATTTTCCACCATCGCTGATAATCCTTTCCAGTCTCGAAGATGAGGTGGAGCACGTGAGGAGCACTCTCTTCTATGTGTATGTACACTACAGTCAGCCCCCACTTTTGTTGCATCCATGCTTTCACCTCTTGCAGTACGCCTGGTTGTTGCGTCTCGCCGCGCTTTTCCGCTTTTGCGAGTTTATACAGTGCGTGTTCAGGTGAATAGAATTGGACCATATCAACCTTGGTTTCTTTACTGCAATTTATTAAAAACTGTGCACGAACTGATCAAGGCTATCCTCTTCTGTAAGGTTGAATTTTTTCTTCAGCCGGTATCTGTTTTTCTTTACACTCTCGGCAGATATACCGAGCATACCCGCACATTCTTTATTATCAATATTCAGTTTGATCAGTAAAAACTGGCGTTGATCTCCTGCGGCCAATTCCGGGTAGCTCTGCCGTAACCTGTTTATAAAACCCGGGTATACTTTGTCGAACTTGATCTTGAATTGCACCCAGTCGTCTTCCGTCAGTATTTTCAGCTGATAGAGTTCACTTAAATGTTCATTTTCTTCCTGCTGACTGGCGGTCGCCGCAATGGCAGTAAGCTTTACTTCCAGTTCTTCTATAAACGTATTTTTGGCAATAATGTTCTCGGTAAAGTTCTTCAGGTCTTTCTCATTAGCCTCCAGCTCCAGCTTTACTTTTTCTATCAACAGCCTGTTCTTACGGTTTCTGTTGGTGAGGAAAAGAATAGCCAGCGCAGCACTAATAAGTATCAGCACCGAAAAAACGAGATAAGCTATCTTCTTGATCCTGTCTATGTGCCGCAACTCGTTCAGCCTGACAATCTCTTCTTCCTTCTTTTCTGTCTCATACTTAACGTTGATATCTGCTATTGTTTTTACCTTCTCTTCGTTAAACATAGAATCTTTCCATGTTTTGTATTTCTGGTAGTAGGTGAGTGCATTTTCAAAATCGCGTTCATCTCTGTAGAAGGTATATAGTTTTCTATACCCATTGGCAATGGCATCTTTCTGCCTGCTTTTAAGCGCATCGTCAATAGCCTCACTCAGTAGCTTTTCGGCTTCTGCTTTATTACCTGTTTTCCAGATACAGTTCGCCAGGTTTTGTTTAATGATGGTTATCTGCCTTACGTCACCCGCCTGCTGCATTAATAACAAAGATTCCCGGAGGCTGACAATCGCACTATCCCACTTTTTTAACCCCATATATGCCAACGACAAATTATTCAAGCTTTCTCCCAGCTCGCGGGCCTTACCGCTTTTACGCCTTATAACCAATGAAGCATAAGAATAGGTAAGCGAACTGTCGAACTTATCTATGGCGAAATAGCAGGTAGCCAATATGGTTTGCATATATGCGGTCATATATTCATCGCCGCTGGCTTTGTAGTACTTCAGGCAACTTAGTGCTGTATCTATTGCCTTAGTATAATCTTTCTGATAATAGTAATCTATAGGCATTTCGCACTTCATATGCATCACCCCCAATGTATCTTTCAGTTGCTCGTATATTTTCAATGCCTTATATCTGGAGGAGAACGCAGCATCATAGTCTGCCTTATAATGGTAATTGGTGCCGAGCCCGGCCCATACATCTGCCAATTCGCGTTGTGCACCCAGTTTTGAATAAATGGCAACGGCATCCTGAAAACATGAATTCGCCGAATCATACTCCGCAACATAGTTATAGGCATATCCTCTTCCCTTTAATATAAACGCTACCGAGTATTGATCTAGTCCGTTTAGCTTTTGGTAATAATCCAGGTGTTTCAATAATTCGGGATATCTGTTCTGCTCAGTGAGTACTGCACCCAAACGCATATAAAAACTATCTATCTCTTTCTTGTTATGCGTCCTGATCTTTTCATACGTTTTTACAGGACTCGATGTATCAAAATCTGCGAGACGAATAGGTGCCACGCCCTTGCGTGTGCTACTATTTTCTTTGCAGGAAATCAGAGCCATTAGTAAACAAATGAGTAAAAATATAGGGCGTACCCGGCAGAATGACGTCATTGCGTGTAGTCTGAAAATACTATTCGATCTAAACAGAAAAGTGAAATTAAAACGAAAAGACGAGCCTTCGCAGATTCTTTGGCGTCAATTAATAACCAATAGTTATTAAAAAAGACATTGTACCCCTTATTGTACCCCATCTATTTTAGGAATACCGCGCGGTGTAAAGATACATTTGCCCGACCTGAAAATTTGTATCGGGGAAAACATCTTATAATTTTTAAAACCAATTGATTTAAAACAAACAGTTCAGATGAGAAAATTACACCTTTTGTTGTTGGCGGGATCTATGCTATTATCCCAGGTTGTGTGCGGACAGATCACCTCTCCTTCTCCATATTGCGCTGCCGGTTATGATGATGCTGCAGGGTTTGCCGTAGATCATCATATATCCAATGTTACCCTGGGTACGCTGAATAATACCAGCGGGAGCACACAATATGCCGGAGCGCACTATGCTTATTACAACACTGTAACAGCGCCTAATCTTACCAAAGGCAACAGCTATCCATTGTCAATAACACACGACGGAGGAACAACGATACACTTTGTTGCCGTGTACATAGATTTTAATCATAATAATGATTTTACTGATGCCGGCGAAAGAGTATTGCAATATACCATCAACGGCGCAGGTACCATACCTAATCCTGCAACCGCTACCGTAGCCATACCAACTACGGCAGCAACAGGTTTTACCAGGATGCGTGTAATGGTATTTGAAGATGATAATTATACATGGACACTTGGTTCAACCAATGCCACACCGTGTACCGCAGATGCCACAGGATCATTTGACTGGGGAGAAACTGAAGACTACAATGTAAATCTGGTAGGTTCAGTTGCCACCTGCGATACGGTTACCGGATTAACACTATCATCTATTACGGGCACTACAGCACATATGGCCTGGACAGCTGTAACAGGATCGGCAGGATACCAGTATATAGTTAATACTACTGTGGCATCACCAACTACGTCAGGCACTAACACTACAGCCACTAGCGCTAATGCATCGGGACTGCTTGCGGGTACTATATACTATGCACATGTGCGTGATAGCTGCGGAGTCGGATCATTCTCTGCATGGGTAAACAAGAAATTCACCACAAGTGTGGGCATCAACGATGTTGCCGAAGCACACGAAGCATTGCTTAACGTGTATCCTAACCCTGTAAGCAATACTCTTACCGTGCAGGTAAACGGTATAGTAAATGGCAACGCATCATTACAGATAGTAGATGTGACCGGCAGAACATTACTGGCGGCAGGTGGAATAACTAATACCAATGCAATAGATGTAAGCGCATTGCAGGCGGGTATTTACCTTATTCAATACAATGATGGTATCAATACGCATGTGGTGCGTTTTGTGAAAGGATAATTGTTGAGGGTTTAGAACGAGAGACGTCTTTACCCGAGGGTGCTTCTGAATAAGAAGCACCCTTTTTTAATTTACTTATCCCTCAATCCCGTAAACCTTACGCCCAGACCGGCACGATTGGCTAGTTGTATATGGCCATTGTCGTAGGTAAGGCCTTCGGCAATGTCTTGTTTCAGTAAGAGCGGGCCATCTGCATCTGCTTCATCGAGCAGGGGCATAAGGGTGGCAATGGCGGCGGTGCCTATAGTGCTCTCGTTCATATTGCCCATCATTACGCGCAGGCCCAGACTGCGGGCTTCTTTGATCATGCGCATTGCAGGGGTAATACCACCGCACTTAGTGAGCTTTATATTGATGCCATCAAAGCCTTCTGCGCACTTCTTTACATCATCTTCGGTCTGGCAGCTTTCATCGGCATACAGCGGCAGTGGCGATAGTGCTTTCAGCTCCTTCATTGCTTCCAGTTCGGTGCGGATGAGGGGCTGTTCTACAAGGGTTACGCCCAGTTGCTGCAACTCGGGGAGTAATTTTTTGGCCTCATCAAATGTCCACCCTTCATTGGCATCTACACGGAAGGGGGCATCTGTATGCAGGCGCAAGGCGCGTAGCTTATCTATATCATTGGGTTCGCCCACCTTTACCTTATATACCGGCCATGGGTGTGCCTGCACCTTGGCGATCATATTTTCTGCGGTATCCAGGCCTATGGTATAGTCGGTAATGGGTGCGTTCTCCCACTTGATACCCAATAGGTGGTACAAGGGCATACGGCGCATTTGTGCGAAAAGATCCCATCCCGCCATATCAAGGGCGCAGATAAGGAAGTGCTGGCCGGGGATAAGATGATGCAGGAAATGCCAGAAACGTTGCGGATCTATCAATGCATAACGCTCTATCAATCCGCGCTTTGCCTCTAACGAGGCGATCATATCAGGCACCGTAACATTGTTATAGCTGATGGCCGGAGCCTCGCCATAGCCGGTCATGCCTGCCAGACCTAAGGAGGTAATGAGCGTGGGCTGATGGGTCTTGGTGCCTTTATGTGTGGTAAACGGATATTGGAAAGCCAGTTCGAAAGACTGATATTTTAATTGCAACATTCGATAAAATTGCAACTATTTTTGCAAACGGGACGGGTATGCGTTGTTTTATTACCTCCCCGTGATATATTTCTTACTTATGCCTAAGATTCCTTTCTGGATATTTATAGTTATTGCCATACTCTACTTTACTGCAGTAAGGGTGGACACGATGGATATAGACGCATCGCAGTACGCCAGTATGAGCCGTGAAATGCTGAGCAGCCACAACTGGCTGCAACTATACGACCGCGGTCAGGAGTACCTCGACAAGCCGCCCTTCCTGATATGGATAAGCGCACTAAGCATGAAAATGTTCGGGGTGAGTAATTTCAGTTATAAGCTTCCATCTATTTTGTTTGCACTTTGGGCGCTCTATGCTACTTACAGACTTACCAAATTGCTCTATAATGAAAATACAGCTCGTGCAGCCGCACTGATACTGGCCACCTGCCAGGGCATGTTCCTGATGACCAATGATGTGCGCTGTGACACCATATTGCTTAGCTGGGTGATAACCGGCATATGGCTGATAAAAGAATGGGATGTGACCCGCAGTTATAAGTATCTATACCTGGGTTTTGTGGCCATAGGCTTTGGTATGATGACCAAGGGACCGATAGCATTGATGGTGCCCGTGTTCAGCTTTGCTACGGACTGGGCATTGAAGCGCGAATGGAAGAAGTTCTTTAACCCTGCCTACCTGTTGGGCATTGTGATCATAGCCATAGTGTTATTGCCCATGAATATTGGACTGTATCAGCAGTTTGATATGCAGCCCGATAAAGTTGTGAACGGTCAGCAGCATGTGTCGGGCTTGCGATTCTTCTACTGGTCGCAGAGCTTTGGCCGCATAACCGGTGAGAGCCCATGGAAGAATGGTGCGGACATCAGCTTTTTGTTGCTGAATATGCTGTGGTCGTTCCTGCCGTGGGTGTTTGTATTAGTACCGGTAATCATTGCCAATGTAGTCACCCTCTTCAAGCAGAAATTCAGACTACAACCCCGCCAGGAATGGATAAGTACCGGTGGCTTTTTACTAGCCTACCTGGCTTTAGGCTCATCGGCGTATCAGCTACCACACTATATATTTGTAGCCTTTCCATTGGCTGCTATCATTGTTGCGGCAGCAATCGCTGCATTTCTCGAGGGGCAACAATACAAGGCCATATTCAAAGTAGTACAGCCATTCCTCATGACCATCGTAGTACTCATCTTTGGGCTGGTATTGTATCTGGTCACTTATATCTTCCCTTCGGGCATTCTGGCATCGGTATTATGGATAGCAGGTGTTGCCGTTTTATGTTATATAGCCTTTGTGCTTAAGCCCACCGGCAAACTATTGTTGATACCGGCCATAGGCATGATAATAGCCAATGTATTCCTCACTAATTTTGCTTATTACCAACTGCTCACCTACCAGGTAGGCCCACAGGCAGGCAGGTATATACTGGAGCATAAGCTACCCGCCAATGAGATAGCCACCTACAAGACCCGCGACCCACTAAACTCCCTCGACTTTTATGCGCAGGCAATGCTCACCGGCAGCGACTCACTACCCGATATTGCAGGCAGAAAATACATCCTCACCATGGAAGAGGGTATTACCGACCTGCAACGCTATAACTACAAATACACCACCCTACTGCAAGGCGATCTGTTTAAAGTAAGCGAACTGACACCGGAGTTTTTAAACCCTAACACAAGGAGTAAGGCTACGAAGAAGTATTATCTGGTGAAGGTGGAGTAGTCTTGAAATAGTTGTTTAGAAAGTTTATTTAACTTTGCAACATGAGACATTTGACAATTCATATTCCTGAAGGGAAGTTTCAATTTATACTGGAATTGTTACGCAAATTTAATTTTGTAAAAATCGATATCGGAGCAAATGACGAGGCTGTCATTACCGACGAACAGAGAGCTTTGGTGGACGATGAGATCAGAAAAATAAAAGAAAATCCCAATTATTTGTTGAACTGGAACGATGTGAAGAATACGTTTAAATTTGATTAATGATGTTCATTATTAAGATCACTCCTATCGCCTATGAAGACATCCAAATTGGTATCGACTATTATCAAGAACAGCAACGAGGATTGGGGTATACTTTTGCAGATGTGATTCAGCTGTCATTAGATCGATTAGCTAATATGCCCTATTCAGGTTCATTTGCATATAATGATGTTAGGTATAAAGTTGTAGATAGATTTCCTTATATAATCTTATATAAAACAGAAGATAGCATCATTACTGTACTCAGAATATTTAATACACATCAAAAGCCCTTGTTCAACTAATTCCGATTCTTTTAAATTAGTCATAAAGTGTAAGACAGACAAAGGGCCAGCCACTTGTCACCAAAATGCCCGGCATTGCCGGGCATTTATAATTTTATAAGAAAGTGTATTTAGCTTGCAGCTTGTTCGGCATTGGCTTCTTCCTTTTCTTTCTGTTGTTCTTTCTCTATTATTTTATTCATGTCGTCAGTTACGGTCACCACTTTCTTTTTCAGGCGATCAAGGTGCTTAGTGCTTTCTTCTATAAGTGCTGTCAGGTGCGTACGCAGCTCTTCTGCTTTCTTACCCGGTGTTATGTTCTCTATGGCATTCTTAAAGTCGGCCAGCTTTTCCTCTTCTTCCTTTATCTCGGTGTGGGCTGCTTCTATTGTTTTGTGTGCCTGTTCTATGCGGGTCTTGCGCGATGCTATCTCTTGCGCTTCACGCTCTTTCCTGTAGGCAATATCTTGTTCTTCGCGGGCAGCTTTCTGTGCATCAAACTGTTGTTTGCGCTGATCTCTGTCGGCGTCTTTGCGCTGGAAGAAATGTTTACGCGCACCCATAAAGGCATCCCAAATAGTGGTGTTATGCTCACGTGGTACAGGACCTATGGTCTTCCACTCGTCAAACAGGCGATTCATTTCTACTGTCGTTTCTCCCCAACGGTTAGAATCTTTTATCTCTTCCGCTCTCTTCAGTAATTCCGACTTCAATGTGTAGTTCTGCTCCTGTGTAACACGTATAGCCTCAGTATGTTTGCGGCGCGCGTCAAAGAAGGTTTCTACCGAATCATTGAAACGCTTATTGAGCTCATCTGCCTTTTCATGTGGTACACGGCCTGTGTTTCTCCACTGCTCTTTAAGTGCGCCCATTGCTGTGGCTGTGGCACCCCAGTCGGTACTGTTGGCCAATGCTTCAGCCTTTTCGGCAAGCTCAAGTTTAATGATCAGGTTGGCTTCCTGCTCTACCTGTATCTGTGCGAAATGTGCTTTTTTCCTATCAAAGAAAATGTTCTTGGCAGTCATTATACGCTGCCACAATTCTTCATTGCGCTTATGTATGGTGCGGCCTGTCGACTTCCAGCGTTCTGTCAATTCATGATAAGCTTCTGTAGCGCTTTTCCACTCTTCAGAGTTTTGCAGCGATTCGGCCAGTTCAGCTATTTCTATCTTAAGGTCAAGTGTTACCAGCAGGTCTTTTTCTTCTTCATCATGGAAATCGCGTTTCCTGTCCTGGAATTTTTTGCGTGCGTTTTCAATGCGCTTCCACAACATGTCGTTGCGGCTCTTATCCAGGAAGCCCGACAGTCGCCACTTCTCGGTAATATCTTTAAATGCCTGTGCTGTTTCTTTATATTCAGTGCTGTCAGCAAGGCTTTCGGCTAGTTCTGCCAACGCCTTCTTTGCTGCAACATTTTCGTCTGATGCTTTCTTTATAGAAGACTCCCAGTCGTTAACGAGCTGAGCTGCTTTTTCAAAATCGCCAATAGCTACAGTGCTGTTGATAAGGCCTTTCAACTGCTCTATCTTATCGGCCATTTTGCTTTTGTCGGTTGCCGCCATCCACTCTATCTCTGCCTCTCTCACTCTCGACTGCATCTCCTCAAATTTCTCCTGCAGATTCTTCAATACGGTCTCTGCATTATCAATGGTGATCACCGCTATCTCGCGCTCCTTTACCAATGCGGTAGGCGTAAGGGTAACGGTGCCGTCTTCATCCAGTTTAAATAAATCTTTACCAGGGAATGATTGTTCTTCCCACCACGATATAATATTTACATTTTCCGGAGCCATAACTAAAATTTAAGTATAAGATGTTCTGTTGCAGTCATAAAACTAATGCATTATTTGTAAACCTGCTACATCAATGACACAGAACATGAATATCAACTTATTGTAAACAAAACAGCCCTATATCCTGTTTATGTATGATAAAGGGGTGGTAGACCGCAATGAGAATTTGACATAAGTCAAATTGAACGTGTTTATGACCTTTTACATTTGGCCTATGATCACTACGAACCTATGTTGCTACCGTTATACAGTACGGTTGTCATTAATACTGGCATTTATTGCTTGTATCTTGCCTGCAACCTGCACACCGGCCAGAGCGGCTTTTCCTGTATCTGTGTCAGAACAGACAATTATTGCAGATACGGTCAAAACGAAAAACATCGCGGAACCATCAGCCGAAAAACTGGAGCGCAGGAGTACCATTGCCGTTATTTGTTCTTTTTTGTCTATTGGTTTATTTATTGCGGCGGCAATTACCGGCATTTCTGGCTTGCTGCTACCATGGTTTTTACTGGCCGTTGTGGCTATGGTATGTGCCCGCAGCAAGTTTTCAAAAAGTAAAAAATACACTTTTGCTGAAGTAATATCCTTTATTGCTTTTTCACCGGTTATAGCTGTGGTAGCTGCATTTTATGCCGCCGCATTTATTGTTTTTGTGGCGCCGCGTATGCTGGTCAATAAAATTAGGGGAAAGAAGGGTGTTCTATATATGTAAAATGGCCGCCTTTCACAAGGCGGCCATTCATTAATTTAAACTCGTTTTCTTATCAAAACATTGCTATTTTTTCCATTACCAGCTTCTTTACATCAGCCAGGGCTATACGCTCCTGCAGCATAGTATCGCGGTGGCGGATGGTTACTGTACCATCTTCTTTTGTCTGGTGATCTATTGTTACGCAGAAAGGAGTACCCAGGGCATCCATACGGCGATAACGCTTACCTATGCT
>CANBQQ010000067.1 GCA_947371715.1 Flavipsychrobacter stenotrophus | reverse complement strand
AAGAATATAGCTTTCCTCCTATCATGGTGATCTTACCACCGGCTATAAATGTGCTGTATTTACCCAGTTTATGCTCATAGCCTGCCAACAGGTTTACGGCATACTTAGTGTTGAAGTCGGTATTGCGGAATACGCCATCATTGCCTTTTGCCTTAGAGTCAAACACTGATCCTGTGAGCATAAAGTAGTAGCCGCGTGCCATTCTTTTTTCTATCGTTCCCTCGATGCCATAGTTATAACCTACCCCTTTGTTTTGCAATACTCCCGGGTAATCGCGTGAGAAAGATGAACCCTGGTTAAGCGCCGAGTAAGATGAGCCTGCACGCACCTCAATTGGTACATTGAACAGGTATTGGTAGTAGCTCTCCAGGCGTAGCTTCATCACCTTGCTCAGTGGCCTTTCGTAAGCAACAACAAAGTGGTGGCTGCGGGTAAAGTCTATGTCATAATTGTGCATTAATGATGCAGGATTCTGAGGTAGGTGCGCAAAATATTGGTATAATGGCTGCATCTGGCTATGGAGGCCGTAACCGGCAGTGATGATGTTGGTTTCACTAACCGTCCACTTCATTCCAATTCTTGGCTCCAATGATTTTGACCCATTATGTGTAAGATACTGTCCATGCAAGCCGCCATTGATGGTAATGTGGTCATTTGGTTTGAACTTATATTGTACATATGCTTGCACCAGATCTGTACCACCTATGAAGTCTGATCTATGCTGCCAGTCCTGCCTGCTGGTAGGGTATTGCCTGCTGCTGTCTTTCAGATTCATGTGGTAGTAGTTGTTCACTATACCAAACTTCAGGGTTTGCCTGGCAGAGAGCTTTTTGTTTACGAACCAGTGCGTAACCGTAGAGCTATTTTTAAAGGTATACCCCAGCACGCTCTTCATAGAGTCTAACCTGAAGGTGGCATAATCTCTGAATACTTTTTCATGGTGTGCAAATACATCGGCCTCCGTCTGGGCTACGGTTATTTGGGTGTAGGTGCGGGTGTTGATCGTGTACTTGTATTCTGCACCCAGTATACCCATGTTCGATTTGAAGTACTGGTCCCTGTCCGATTCGCCATACAGCTCAGGCTCCGGTTTGGTGAGCGTACTTACGATCAGGTCTATACTGCTCAGTCCACCAATGCCGAAAAACGATAGATTGCCCTTACCCATCGGGAAGTTGAGCTTGAATGTCGCATCCTGGTATTTGGGTACAGATGAGGTGCCTATTTTTATATTCAGCCCTTCAAACAACTGCAGGGTAGAGTATCGATAGGTAAATAAAAATGAGGAGCCTGATTTGCGGGATAGTGGCCCTTCTGCGGCCAGTTCTGTTCCCAGGAAGCCCAGTTGTCCTGTAAACTCATACCTGTTATTATTACCGTTTCTTAGTTTCAAGTCAAATACACCGGCAATTGCATTACCATATTCACCGGGAAATGCACCTGTAAAGAAATCACTGTTGGCAAGCGTCTTGCTATTCAACATACTAACCGGTCCGCCCGATGTGCCCGGTATAGCAAAGTGATTAGGATTTGGGATATCCACACCCTCCAGGCGCCATAGCACGCCCTGCGGCGAATTGCCGCGTATCACTATATCGTTACGGCTATCATTGCCACCCTGTACACCGGCGAAGTTAGATGCCATGCGTGCGGGGTCGCTTCTGCTGCCTGCGTAACGTTCTGTTTCCTGCACATCAAATGTTTTGGTGCTTACCAATGCCATGTCGTTGATATGATCTCTCCGTGTGGCAATAGTTACCTCATTCATCTTCACGGTAGCTTCTTCCATTTCAATGGACATAACTACTTCTTTAGCGGAAGATACCTCTACATCAGCGGCATTGAACGGTGTATAGCCGGTGTAAGATGTTGCAATATTATGCTTGCCTACAGGTACTTCTGTTATAGAGAAGTAACCATTGCTATCGGTAGCAGTGCCTTTAACCGGGCTAAGGTCAGTTATGATAATAGTTACGCCACTGAGTGGAGATTTCGATTCTTTTTCTACAACCCTGCCCTTTAAAGTTTGGGTACGCTGAGCTGAGGCTGTGATAGAAAGGAACAACAAAACAATAATTGTAATATTTTTTCCCATGGAAGTAAACATTGAGATGCCAAGATACCTCATTTTTATAATGCAAGTATTTGACAATTATCAAATTATCCCACCATTTTGTGGTTATGAGATGTTGCTGGGGTAAACTGTAATGAAGAGACTTTTAGCGGGCATTAATCCAGCCCATCCATGGTTAGCATCAACTCCGACCACTTTGTCTTGTAGTCGATCTTCAGGCCATACACGTCATTTATGTAGGCTATGAGGTCTTTACGTGTTTCTCCTTTCGAGAAGGAGCCGAGGGTTTCCACTTCGCCATTGTAAGAAACAACCACCAGGAACGGGTCTATATCGTCGGGGGTATAGACATAGCCTATTCGGTCGTCGTAAACCGTCAGTTTGCCTTCATGGAGCAGGCGCATCAGTTTTTTATCACTTTCTTTTACTCTGGTCAGGCATAGTGGTTTATTGTCGGCATTGTACATCATTATGGTCTTCAGTCCGCGGTCTTTAAACTTTACGTCGTAAAATTTACCGCTGCCGTTATTTTGAATGTGGTCCAGGTACACACCATCCAATCCCATCATGATCAGACCTTTTATCGTATCGCCCTTATATACTATGTAGCCATTTGCCTTGCGCGATGTAGTCACGATCTTTTTATCTCCCGAGCTGTTCACCCCATTGGCCACCGATGTTGGCGACTTTGGTACTTGCGTTACGCGGGTACGTTGGGCAGATAGGGCAAAAGAGGATAAGAAGAAAACGAAGAATAGGATCAGCCTGGCACTCATGGTATAAATTATAAAAACACAGTTTGTTAATATCACTATCAAAGTTCTTATTTTATTTGTATTTGTACCGCTTTTTTTGATTTTTTCGTTAGTTTGCTGCCGATGCAATGGTTCTATTGGCTTATAGCCGCTTTATTGTCTGTTGGTGCGGCTTACTGGGTATATCTATCAGATAAAAGGCGTGCTGTTCCTTACCCGTGGCTCACTTCCCTGCTGCGTGGGCTGGTGGTATTTTTTACTATTTTGTTGATACTGGTTCCCGCTATTACCATCACACAGAATACTATTGAAAAGCCTGTGGTTTTGCTTTTGCAGGATAATTCTACTTCTGTTGGTGTGGCATTGGGTGCAGATTCAGCTAACTATCGTAAAAATGCAGAGCAGTTACTGCAGAAATTGTCAGACAAATACAAGGTAGTGAAATGGGGCTTTGGCGGAAACGTACAGGTAGATAGTCCTTTTCAATATACGCAACCCGCCACCGATATTGCTGCTGCTATTACAAGCGCTCAGGAATATTATGGATTACAAAATCTTGGCGCTGTCATACTCGCCAGCGACGGACGTTTTAATCAGGGGGCAAATCCATTATTTCAGCAGATTCCACTACATGCATCGCTTTACACAGTTGCCATAGGCGACAGTGCTGCACAGAAAGATATGCGTGTGGCGCAGGTATACGCCAATAAGGTGGTTACTCTCAACACCTCGTTCGAGATAAGAGCAGACATAGTTGCCCAGTTATGCAAGGGGTATAATAACACTATCTCATTGAAAGAAGGTAATGCCACATTGTCTACGGCACCGTTGGTAGCCAATACCGATAAGTTCGACAGGTCGGTTGCCTACACTATCAAAGCAGATAAACCGGGCCTTCACCATTATGTGATTTCCGCGCCTGAAGTTGAAGGCGAAAAGAACACCGCCAATAATCGCAGGGATATATTTATAGAGGTTGTTGACGAGAAGAAAAACATTCTGATCGCGTCCGCCTCTCCGCATCCCGATGTTAATGCAATAAAAGAAGCGCTTGCAGGAATTGAAAGTTATAATATCACAGTTTGTACAGCAGATAATTTCCCGTCATCATTGTCGGGTTACAATGTCATTATCCTGCATGGCTTACCATCATTGCGCAATGATATTTCCAGGCAATTGATCGCGGCCAGAAAACCTATGTGGTTGATATTAGCTGGTCAGTCGAGTTTGGCTGCTGTGAATGCGCTGAAGGATCTAACGTTTACAGGCGTTACTTCTGGCCCTTCACATGATGTGTTGGCTACTTACAATACATCGTTCAACACGTTTACGTTGCCGCAGCAGGTGCAGTCTGTAACAGACAAAATGCCACCATTAACCCTTGCAATGGGCAATGTGATGAACGCTCCGGGAACCAATGCGTTGTTCACACAGCGGTCGGGTGCAGGCGATGGCACCACGCCCATCTGGATGATGCAACAGGGCGCTGTTCCGGTTGCCATTCTTGCGGGAGAAGGATTGTGGAGATGGAGATTGTATGAGTTTAAGAACTTTAATAGCCACGTGGTTATTGATGAATGCATCCGCCAGACTGTTGCCTTCCTTTCTGCCGGCAATAATGAAAAGCAATTTGCGGCATCGTTACCTAAGTATGTGTGGAGAGACCAGGAGCCTATTGCACTTTCTGCCCGATTATTGAATGCTAACAATGAACACGTGAATACGCCTGTTGCAGCCGTAACTATTACCGATAGTGCCGGCCGTAAACACGAATACACTTTTGAAAGATCTGGCAACAACTATGCGCTCAATATTGGGGTGTGGGCCGGTGGAACTTATACCTATAGGGCACATGCCACTTATAATGGCAAAGAGCTGGTATCTAATGGTTCATTTGCTGTTGAGACCACACCGGTAGAACTGATGGAGCAAGGTGCGGATTATCCTTTGCTCTACGGATTGTCTAAAAAATATAACGGGGCATTTGTTCCCTCTTCTGCTATTGGTGTGCTCTATGATAGCATTTCTCATAACCAATCTATAAAACCACTCATCAGAGTAAACACTGAAATTGTACCTTTTATTGACCGGAAATGGTACTTCTTCATTATTCTGGTCATTGTGGTTGCAGAGTGGTTATTGCGCAAGTATTGGCTGGCTCAATAGAAACTATTGAGTTATAAATTATGAGAAAAATTATACTTCATATTATAATTAAAATTAATAAAAAAGTTAAGTGGATGTTATCTCTTTGCTAAATTTGTGTTATTGAGTTGGCATGGTTATATAGATAAATAACCTTGTGTAACTTAGAGGCAGAAAATATACTTACAAATGACCCCACCTTATTCATTAGAACAGGCAAAATACTTAAGCAGCGTATACAGGGCCCTTATCGGTACCCGGTTCGATGCTGATAAGTCGCAGATAGAAGACGTTTTGATCATTCCTTTTGATCAGGCCAGTAAACAAAGATTTATATTGTACTACATGGTTATGTCTCAGGATGCTCAGGACGTTGTGCTTGAAGAATACAAGGGGTTTTTGTTCGATATTCTGGTTATTTCGCGCAATGCTACCGGGGAGGTAGTTTATAAAGAATTGTCTGGTTACCTGGCAGCTAATGTTATTGAAGACACACTTGGTGAGTATAATTCACATCCATCATCTAATAGTCAGTTATTCTTTACAGACTCGCTTTCCTGAGATCTGCTAGGAAATGCTTAAATATTAATAATACAGAGGGTAGTGCGGATATTTAAGTGTAATTTACAGGTATGTCCGAAACCGTAAAAATATTGTTGGCTGATGACGATCCTGAAGACAGGATGATCATGGAAGACACGTTTCGGGAAATACAACTCTCCGAACTCATTCATTTTGTGGAAAACGGGGAAAATATTCTCTCTTATCTGGATGCAATAAAAGCAGAAAGCGACTTACCCACACTCATTGTACTCGACCTGAATATGCCAAGGATGAATGGTACGCAAACATTAAAAATGTTGAAGGCCAACGATAGATACAGGCATATACCCGTTATTATATTCTCTACATCCATCAATACTATCGAAATGAATGAATGCATCAAGACAGGTGCTTCATCTTATGTAGTGAAGCCGGTTACCTATAAGGAGTGTCTGGACACAGCCAGGTCTTTTTATCATTCTTGTTTGCAGAATAGCCAATCGTAAAGATACAGGCTCTGTATATTGATCTCTTTTCCAATTGCCGGGATGAACGCCATTTGAATATACGATGAAGCTGTGTTCCAAAATGGTTCTTTGCGCAATTGCGTATGTCGGATCACAATATCTGACAATATTGTTGTGGTGGGAACTATATATTTTGGAATACAGATTATCTACTCATTAAGCAGATAACCTGTACAAATTTGTATTCAATTCCTGTAGTGTGCTGGTGATGTGCTTCTTTACAACATGGTTGCGGCTTATAGCCAGAGTGGCACTCAAAAGTGTTTTCAAATCGGCTTCCATAGGGTTTTCCCATATCTTCAATGCCTGTGCTTTGCGGAAGTATGTAACTGCTCTGTTCCTTTTCATACAATGTGTGTTTTAAACTGTTATGCAGGTATATACGCAAACTCTGTGCCACGCGATTTTAAAAAAAATGTTAAAGCCCGTTTTTCTTCTTTATTTTTATCGTCCTTAACAAATTTCAAGGCTAAAATGGAGATGTTACACAATGCGGTTTCATGGTTCGAAATACCGGTTGCCGATTTTGACAGAGCAAGGATTTTTTATAGTGCCATATTCGATTATGAGATGCCGGTAATGGATATGGGGCCCGTCAAAATGGGTATTCTTTTGCATCATCGTGATAACGGAGGTATAGGCGGGGCAATAGTTTGCGGCGAAATGTATGTGCCGTCGAAGCAAGGGTCACGCGTGTATCTTAACGCAGGTAATGACTTAAGTGTGGTGCTTGACAGGGTGGGTCCTGCCGGAGGAAAAGTAGTGCTCGGGAAGAGTTTTATGGGTGATACTATGGGATATATAGCGGTAATAGAAGACACTGAAGGGAACTATATTTCTCTTCATTCTGTTAATTAAAAAATCAGGGTTTTTACTGATAAAATTTTTACTCTTTGCTCGCCTGTGGAATCTATAGTGGTGAGTTTTCCACAATTGCTTTAATTTTACCTTTTCAGATAAATATATGTCACAGTTCTCTACAGATAAAGCACCTAAACCGGTTGGTTTATATCCTCATGCAAAGCGTGTAGGTAATCTTTTATTTCTTTCGGGTGTTGGTCCGCGCAAGGCAGGTACCGATGAAATACCGGGTTTGGTAGCCGATAAGCACGGTAACCACCACGAATTTGATTTTGCTGCTCAGTGCCGTAGTGTGTTCGACAACGTACGTGTTATACTTGAAGAGAGTGGAAGCGGATGGGATAAGCTGGTAGATGTTACTGTTTTTCTGGTGGATATGAAACGTGACTTCCATACGTATAATAAAATTTACGCTGAGTACTTCAAAGATAATCAGCCATGTCGCACCACAGTCGGTATTGATTCACTACCTACGGCAATAGCTATAGAGTTAAAGTGCATCGCTACAATTGAATAGTAAAGGAAAATATTTCTGACTATTGCGCTCTTCTTTGTAACTTTGTGTGACCGCTTTTGCTTCTCCCCCTCATTTTCACAAGAGTTGCACGGTCTTGTAAAACAAGAGCGTTATGACCAAGTATATTTTTGTTACCGGCGGTGTTACTTCCTCTCTCGGAAAAGGTATTATTGCAGCCTCATTGGCTAAGTTGCTACAGGCTCGTGGCTTTACTTGCACCATCCAAAAATTTGACCCTTACATCAATGTCGATCCGGGTACCCTGAACCCCTATGAGCATGGCGAATGCTATGTGACTGAGGATGGCGCCGAGACAGATCTTGATCTGGGTCACTACGAGCGTTATCTTAATACATTCACCTCGCAGGCCAATAATGTTACCACAGGTCGTATTTACCAGCATGTGATCAATAAGGAGCGCGAAGGTGCTTATTTGGGTAAAACCGTACAGGTTATCCCGCATATCACCGATGAGATCAAGCGCCGTATGCTGCTACTGGGCGAAGACAAACAATTCGACATTGTCATCACCGAGTTGGGTGGTACAGTAGGTGATATCGAATCCCTTCCATATATAGAGGCGGTTCGTCAGTTGAAATGGGAGATGGGTTCAGATTGTCTTGTTATCCACCTTACACTTATCCCATACCTTAAGGCTGCCAAAGAATTAAAGACAAAACCAACCCAGCACTCTGTTAAGCTGCTCAGTGAGCAGGGACTAAGTCCTGATGTATTGGTTTGCCGTACCGAGCAGCCTTTATATAATGACCTGAAAAGGAAAATAGCCCTGTTTTGTAACGTTACCCCCGATGCTGTAATCGAGGCAATGGACGCAGACAGTATCTACAGTGTACCGCTGGAGATGATGCGGGAGAAACTGGATGTTACCTGCCTGAATAAGCTGGGCATGCCAATGGGCAAGGAGCCCGATATGAGCAAATGGAAAGAATTCCTGAACAAATTACGTTACCCTAAGAGCCATGTAGTTATTGGCCTTATTGGTAAATATGTAGAACTGCAGGATGCCTACAAATCTATACTTGAAGCCCTGATACATGCAGGTGCTATGAACGAGTGCAAGGTAGAGGTGCGTAATATTCATTCTGAATACCTCACAAAGGAAAATGCCAAGGAAAAATTGCAAAATCTCGATGCAGTACTTGTAGCTCCGGGTTTTGGTAGCAGAGGAATTGAAGGTAAGATAGAAGCAATTCGGTATGCACGCGTCAATAAAGTGCCATTCTTTGGTATTTGCCTGGGGATGCAAATGGCTTGCGTGGAGTTTGCGCGTAATGTACTGGGCATGCCTAAGGCGCACTCCACAGAAATGGATCCCGATACGAATGATGGTGTTATCAGCATGATGGAATCTCAGAAGAGCATCACAATGATGGGAGGTACTATGAGATTAGGTAGCTATGCCTGTGATCTTCGTCCTGATTCGGTAACCGCAGAGGTTTATGGCCGGTCGAGTATCACAGAGCGCCATCGTCACCGCTATGAGTTCAACAACGAATACCTGGCAGCTTTTGAAGAAGCCGGGTTCATTCCTGTTGGTAAGAATCCTTTGACCGATCTGGTAGAGGTAGTGGAGATGAAAGATCATCCATTCTATATAGGCGTTCAATACCATCCTGAGTATAAGAGTACGGTAGAAAACCCTCATCCTTTATTCGTTGGCTTTGTAAAAGCGGCCAAAGAAGCCCAGGAGCGAAGGAACGCATCGTTGCTTAAAACATCAGGTGCAGCTATAATATAAATAATATTAATATACATCACAGAATAGCCCGGATCAATTGATCCGGGCTATTCTGTTTTATAGACATTAATGATTATTTCTTTGATTCAGTCTTTATCACCGTCTTGGTTTTCACCTTGATGCTTTGCACTTTTGGCGTTTCACGGGTTGTAGTTATGGAAGTAGTAGTAGTGCTGCCGCCTTCCATGGTATTGGTTGCTCCGTTCGCAGCTCCCTCCGACATTGGAGCATCAGGGGAAGTGCCCGTGCTTGATGTTATGGTGTCGGGCGTAGTGGTTACCGTTGTTGATGTTTCTGTTGCCGGTGGGGTAGCGGGCGCTGTGCTCATAGATGAACTTGAGTCGGTCATTGTTGACTCTGTGCTGCTGCTGCCACATGATGTGACAAAAAGCCCCATCGCCAGTGCAAAAATGCTGATTTGAATTGTTTTCATGGTTATTCTGTTTTGGTATTTGCCTGTTTTATCAGTGCTGATACTGTAATCTTTAATAACCATGCCATCAAATGTAAATTATGGATAATGAGACCGTAATGTTCTTTCGTACAGATCAGGCGTTGTTTGATCTGTATATCATGTATCAAGATACAGACAACCACCACATAACCACACGCAAAAATAGCCCACATCTTTCGATGCGGGCTACAATATGATTGAGTAAGTAATTGATTACTTTACTGAAGCAGCAAGAGCTTTGAAAGTCTCAGGCTCGTTCATTGCCAGGTCAGCCAATACCTTACGGTTCAGGTCTATACCCTTAGCAGCAAGCTTACCCATAAATACTGAGTAGCTCATTCCTTCCGGACGGATAGCTGCATTGATACGCACGATCCAAAGGCTGCGGTATTCGCGCTTCTTCAGTTTACGGCCTACAAACTTGTATCCAAGACCCTTCTCTAATACGTTTTTGGCAACGGTATATACGTTCTTACGCTTACCGTAAAAACCTTTTGCTTGCTTTAATATCTTTTTCCTTCTCTGGCGAGATGCTACTGCATTTACAGAACGTGGCATATCTAA